>NZ_JCAJXC010000003.1:0-257973 GCF_059278965.1 Pedobacter sp. NEAU-ZC8 | reverse complement strand
GAGATCGTAAAATCAAACGTAAATTTGGTTGATACATTAAATCTTAGTTTTGGAAAAATCAATCAATACATTGAAATACCAAATAGTAAAAACATCATCGATATTTCAAAAGAATTGTCTCTATTAAGAAATAACTTGAATTCATTAACTCAGTTAGAGAATAATCAAAATGAAATAAAAAAACTCTTAAGTGAAAATAGTGAGTTGGAAAAATTATCACCAAAACAAGAACTATTAACAAGCCGACTGAATAAAGCAGTTAATATTCTTAGAAAATTAAATAATAATGGAGAAGATTCAATATTACAGGAGTTTTTTAAAACAAATCTAAATGAAATAAAAGACATTTTTAAAACTATACATTCTCCTCAAGAGTTTACTAATATCAAATTTGAAAACAAGAAATTGGTTTTATTTAAAGGAGGTGATGAACCATATGAGATTTCACAAATAAGTACAGGTCAAAGAGGTGCTCTAGTTTTATCTATTTTTATTAGTTTAAATAGAAAATTACAAGATGGGCCTAAAGTATTAATCTTTGATGATCCTGTGACTTTCATTGATGATTTTAATGCCTTATCATTTTTAGATTTTCTAAGATATTTTATTGTAAAGGAGAAGAAACAGATATTCTTTGCTACAGCAAACACAAAGTTTGCTAGTTTATTCAAAAAGAAATTTGAATTCTTAGGAAAAGAGGAGTTTAAAGAGTTTGCATTTGAAAGATAAAAATGCCCTATCTAACATTTATTTAAATGCAAAAAGAGACACGTTCCCGTCTGTTTATAACATACGGGAACGTGTCTCACTACGGAAACCAAATCTATTATATCATTACTTTGGTTTACAAACCAGTTAACTTATCTCCATCAGACATACACTTCCTATTTTGATGACTAACACCATCTTTCAATAACCTTAGTATATAAATGGTTATTTATATAAATGAGAACAACAACTAATAACAAGTCAGTTAAGAAAAAAATCACACAAAATTACGCATTTTAATCACTCAATTTCTCCTTTCGCCTCCCCAATCATCTTGCTTCCTAAAAAGGTAGCCAAAAAGCGCAATTGTTGGATACACAGCAAAACCCCTTCACACCATTGCTATTACAAATTCCAATAATGGCCTGATTAAGCACCATCATCAGATGAATGGATAATGTAAAGAAACGCGAAGCTTATAAAGCACCTGCATTTGTACATTTAATTCGCACCTCTTCGTTAACCGCATATAGGCGTATCCTATGCGAATTTAAACCAGTCAACTACAAAACGCTTCAACCAAGGTCAATCCACTGCCCTGACGGCTTGTAGCTCCACCAGACGCTAACACACAATCACAAGTAACGGCTAAAGGCAAAAGTCGTGCGTAGTTTCCCGATTATATCAATGCTCGCTCTTTACGCCTGTTTCGAATGGTAAGCACACTGCAGGATGCTGATGCCTGGTTAGTATCTTGTGCTTCTCACTCTTGTGCGTAAAGTCCTTCTTGAAGTCGGCCCGGCTCACCTCCACCTCTACGCTGTATCCAGATTTGCTGATTGCAAAGAAGTTGGACTCCCAGGCAAAAACGAAAGTGTTCAGCAGCGGGTACTCGTAATTTCAAAAGAAGGATTTTACAGCCTCATGAATTCGCGTCTTGTCATATGTAGCACATAATTTTGTTGAAGAAAGTTTTTTATTTTCGCGGCATGAAAATTTTAGACCAAGTATTTAAATTCGGTATGCTAGCTATAGCTGCATCCTTCGTGTACGTTTACTCGCATCCGGAACAACCGAAATACACATATGTTACTGATGGAACAACTCCCGTAAGGATTGAAAACGCAACTGGCGCACTATCATTTATAGCTTTCAACCCAAACAAATACAGGTATGAATGGCTCCCAAAAACGGGAAAAATGAATTCAGAGTTATCTGAAATTAGCGCAGATACTATAGTGACCGATAGTACGGTACAAGACACTGCATTTACATACTAACCTATTCCTGCTCCAGCAACTGTGTTGTGCTTTTCCGCTCTGCTTTAACCCCATAGCAGTATGCCTTGGATTAGAGCGCACATACGAAGATGCTATGACACCCATCAGATAGACACGTACTTCCGTCTATTGTAACCCCACGTCGCGAAGTCAAGCGCGTGGCTCTAAATGCATCCGGTCACGTTGACAGTTGCAAATATGATGGTGTAGAGATTGAATAGGTGTATGTTTACGAGCCTGGTCTATAAGCAAAGTTCTGATCTAATGGTTCATTGGTGATAATTATGGTGTTTAGGAAGGTAACGTTAATTATTTACGAACAATAACGGACAAATATTAAAAGTTTTACCTCACCGATTTGATTACTTTACCTATTCATACATGATTATGAGAACATTAAAATGCATGGATTTAATTTAGTGGCAGACTTTTCGGTCCACTTCTACCAGACCAATCGGAGTCCGATAGTCGAAAAACAAGATGGAAAAATGCCGCATTTATTTCATAGTAATATCAGCGATGTCAAAAGGTATCGTTGGAGAGAACGTCGCTCGAAAAAGCATTTTTTTTATCACTTTTCCACAAGGCCCTCAAGCCAGATCTCGGTTGATCTAGCGGCAAGTGGCTCGCGATATACTAGTTTTTGCAAATGGACCTAATCTCTACGTCAAAGCCGGAGAAGAATGGCAACTAAATGCCCGGTTGGTCGACAATCATACAGGCCTGAACTGTAACCCGAGTTATTTAACTGAAAACACCAGTCATGTTTATTATGAAAATATTTCAGGCTTTAGTAAAGTCAAATTTATAGTCCATTCGAACATTTGATAGCAAACCAGAATCATCCTTCAACGCGTTACTGAATAAAAGTACTAATGCATATGGGGGAACCCGCACTAAGAATCAGGTCAGAGAGTCTATGATAGGTTCTCACGAGTTGTTGGAAAGCCAGCGGCAACTCGAGTTTGCGATGGCAGGGGTCAGTCTGCCTTTGACCTACCTGAAGATGTCCTGGTACGCAATAATATTCTTACACGCAGCATTCTGATGCAAATAAATACGACCGCTCAACTCTTGGATCAATTCCGGTCACGCCTGGAACGATGGCTCGTCTTAAGTGAAGGTATGGAGAATACTAGAGTATCCGGGCTTTTAAGCGAATGATTCAGCGTGCATTTCAGCCAATTACTACTGAGTTCAATCGGTTAAAAGAGATCGTTCGTTGGATTCTCATTTCGAAAGGCTATGAGGTTTACATTTTCATTTGAATGTTTAGAATGAATCGATATCAGGTATATATCCGGCTCCTACTCAGCCAAAGCTCCATATGAGCTCGCAGCTGTCTGCCCAGATCAACCTGGAAAAACAAAAATAGATCCCTCGCGGAAAAACACCCACGGATGCGGTTTGCAATGGCTAGGCAGTGGATCAAATAAAGGATAACTGAACATTATCTTGTCCCAATATCTTTTAATACTATATTTTAAACTATGGTTGATGGTTATAGCTGATGCTTTGAAATTGAAGATGATTTCAAAATGAGTTACAGATGGTGTAGCAGATCCAAGTTAAAGATTCTAAGTCTTTTAGTCTAGCCGCACTTGTATGAAACAAAAGGTGCTTGTTTACATCACGGATGTAAGTTTCGAACCATTGTGAACCAACGAGCATGTATTCTGTTATGTCTTTGTTACGTTACTTCGCTCTAAATGTCTATTATAAAAAGATCTACTGTACCAATTTGTTCGTAGCGGTTGATGTCGATTTTGTTTACTCTATTCCCTTTACCTTCATTGGCAAAGTATAAATTGCTTTACGCGCCGTAATAAACAGAACATCATTACCTTTTCCTGAAAAACAAAGATTACTAGGTTCATGAGGAACCTTAATCTGTCCAATCATTTGCCCCTCAGCGTTGAAAATCAGAACCCCCTTGCCTGTAGTCAAGTAAATATTCCCCTTTTCGTCCAAGGTCATTCCATCTGAACCATACTCCATCAACAGCTGCTTCCCTCCTAGCTCCCCATTGACTCCAATGGAATATCTGTACGTTTTACCTGCTCCAATGTCGGCGACATACAAGTGCATTCCGTCAGGAGTTCCCACAATACCATTAGGTGTGTTCAAATCGCTAATAACACGTATCGGCTGTTTCGCCCCTTTTGGAAGATAGTAAACGTCATTACTACTCAAATCTCTTCCTGTTCTTGTCCAATAATCCCGTTTATAGTAAGGATCTGTAAAATAGATATCCCCTTTGTCATTGATCCAAAGGTCATTGGGACCATTAAATTGTTTGCCCTGAAAATCTTTTAATATTACAGTCACTTTTCCATCAGGCTTTATGGCCCATAGCTCACCGTTTTCATCAGCACAGGCTACCAGATTGCCTTCCTGATCGAAATAAGTTCCGTTAGAACGCCCGGATTTGTCAAGGAATACAGTAAGCTTTCCGTCTGTACCATATTTCCAGATCTTATCATTTGGCTGATCCGTAAAAAACACGTTTCCTTCCCGGTCCGGGGAACACCCTTCCGTAAAACTGAAATCACTGGATATCAATTTAAGTTCGTTCTGGTCAAAGAGGTTTGCTGTTCCCGGATCGCCGGTCTGAGCATTTAAGATTGAAGAATACAACAACATGAAGAACAATAGCTTAATTTTACATAATTTCATAACAGATGGATTACCTTTAAATGTAACAAAAATTGAAATCCTATAAGTGATTCATTATCAATTACGATCTCTAAAGCTACAAATGTGCCAAAGCGTCCCGCTGGTATACGATAAGGTTTGCACTTGCATTTTAGCCAACCCTGATTTACATACAACTTTCCGGGCTTTGCATACAGCGATCAAACTGTTCTTAGCGAGCTTTGACTTATTAAATTTAAACAGTATGGAAATGAAAAAAAGAAATTTAGGAAGCCAAGGCCTGGTTCTACCAACCATAGGCTTAGGTTGCATGGGTATGACTGGTTTTGAAGAAGCACATACGTATGGAGCGGCTGATGAGCAGGAAGCGATCGCCACCATCCACCGGTCACTCGAGTTGGGCGGCAACTTTTTAGATACTGCTGATTTGTACGGTCCACTCAAAAATGAGCAGTTGATCGCTAAAGCAATCGCGGGTAATAGGGATAAGTATATCATCGCTACAAAATTCGGCTGGGAAATCGATGACAACAACAAGATCACCTGGACCATCAATGGCAAAAAAGAATATGTGAAAAAGGCGGTGGAGCGTTCTCTCAAAAATCTGAACACCGATTATATCGACCTGTACTATATGCACCGGCTTGATAAAAACACGCCCATCGAAGAGACCGTAGAGGCGATGAGCACCTTGGTTAAGGAAGGAAAAGTAGGATACTTGGGACTATCAGAGGTATCTTCAGAGACCGTTAAAAGGGCTCAGGCGGTTCACCCGATCACAGCGGTACAAAGTGAATATTCTTTATTTGAACGGACAGCAGAAGAACGTGGCATACTGAACACCTTGAATGAACTCGGAATCGGTTTTGTTGCTTATTCACCACTTGGACGTGGATTTTTATCTGGACAGATCAGAACCATAGATGACTTACCGGAAAATGATTTTCGAAGATCCATTCCCCGCTTTCAGGAAGCTCATTTCTACAAGAATATTGAGCTGGTTAAAGCAATTGAAGCCATGGCTGAAGAGAAACAAATCACCGCATCACAGTTGGCGCTAGCCTGGATCATAAATAAAGGCATTTTACCAATTCCGGGCACCAAAAGAAGAAAATACCTGGAGCAAAACATAGCGGCCACGGAGATTGAATTGAACGAAGCGGACTTATCAAAACTCGAAAGCATTGTGCCCTTGGGTACCGACACGGGTAAGCCCTACGATGAGTTTAGCATGGGGCTTATTGATTAGCACTTCGCTACACTTAAAATGTTTAAATTAGTATTATGAACGCCATCCGATCAATCTCCGAATTTCACAGGCTCCTCTCCTTGCCCGAACCGCGCCATCCACTGGTGAGTGTGGTCAACCTGGCGGAAACTACCTTCCTGGAAGATGATGTATGGAAAGGCTTTGTCAACAGATTCTATTGTATTGCCCTAAAAAGGGAAGCAAAAGGTAAGATACGCTATGGTCAGCAACATTATGATTATGACAAGGGCGTGCTGAGCTTTACCGCACCCAATCAAGTTCAACACCTGGATCTGAATACCGTAGAATGCGGATCCGGTTACCTGCTGATCTTCCATCCGGACTTCCTGCTGGCCCATCCGCTGGCAAGCGAAATCAACAGGTATAACTTCTTTTCTTACGCGGTAAATGAGGCGCTGCATCTTTCTGCGGAAGAGGAAGAGGATCTTATTACCATATTGAAAAAGATCGATAAGGAATGCCAGCATATTGATAAATATACCCAGGACATCATCCTGTCTCAAATTGAGCTGCTGCTTAATTATTCCACCCGGTTTTACGAGCGGCAGTTTATCACCCGGAAAAACCACAATCATCAACTGCTTGCAAAATTTGAGCGCATTGTTGATGAATATTATGACAATAGTACCTCGGCGCAACCCGAGCTACTAACGGTTCAACGGGTGGCCGAACTGATGAACCTCTCGCCAAACTACCTGAGTGATTTACTGCGCATGCATACGGGGCAAAATACACAACAGCATATACATCAGCGCTTGATTGAAAAGGCAAAGGAAAAGCTCTCGACTACAAATTTATCGGTGAGTGAAATTGCTTACACCTTGGGCTTTGAGCACGCACAATCGTTTAGCACCCTCTTTAAGAAGAAGACCAGTTTATCTCCGCTTGAATTCCGTCAGGCATTCAATTGATAAGATGTAAATCCCAGTTGGAATTACATGGTTGATGAATGGACTGGGCCTGATTGACATCGAAGAAGAGCCTTCAATTTAGAATTTGAAGGCTCTTCGTTTTAGCGGCATTTGCAACTTGGTGCTGAGCTCGCAGCCCGGGCCGCTTAGAAAGATACCTGGTTAGTCAGGCGCCTTGAACCTCCGGTCTCCAGTATTGACTGAATAAGCTTCTCATTATCCGGTGTCTGCTTGGTAACCACCACGGAATCCACAGAGAAAGCAATTAATGCTTCATCTACTGACAGCGTGCCATCCGCCGAATCTTTACGTCCATTGAAGGGGAAGGTGTCAGGACTACGTTGACATTGGCTGTTCAAGTTGATCCTTCCGATCTGGTTCGCCAGTGTGTCAATGAGCAATGACACGGCTGCTGTATCCTGGCTGAAAATACTCACCTGCTGCCCATATGGGGAATTCATAATGTATTCCACAGGCTCCGACAGTGAGCTGAAGGGAACTATAGGAATGACAGGACCAAATTGCTCTTCGTGGTAGATCTTCATTTCGCTGTTTACAGGATAAAGTACCGTTGGATGTACGAAAGATTCATAGATGGCTCCACCCCCATCCGCTTCATTGAGGATTTTAGCGCCTTTTGCAATGGCATCATCGATACATTCCCTGAGGTAAGCCGGTTTTTCCGGTTCAGCCAAAGGTGTGATCGTAATACCTTTCTGCCAGGGCATGCCTATGCCGATATGCTGCATTTCTTCTACCAACAGCTGATTGAAGCGATCAACAACTTCTTGATCTACAAAGAGCACTTTCAAAGCGGTACACCTTTGCCCATTGAAGGACAGTGCCCCTGCAATAACCTCTTTAACGGTGTGTTTTAGATCTGCATCAGGAAGGATGATCGCCGCATTCTTGGCATCCAGCCCTAAAACAGACTTCAGACGATTGGATTTAGGGTGCATTTTCTTCAGGGCATCCGCAACTCTGCTGGATCCAATCAGTGCAAGCACATCGATTTTCCCACTTTCCATCAGCATTGGAACAATGTCCCTGCCTCTGCCATAGACGGTGTTCACGACGCCTTTCGGGAAACAGGTTGAAAAGGCTTCTAATAAGGGCTCGAATAATAGCGTGCCGTGTTTTGGTGGTTTAAATAAGATGGTATTGCCCATGATCAGTGCAGGAATCAAGGTCGTGAAGGTCTCATTGAGCGGGTAGTTGAACGGTCCCATACACAGTACGACACCGTGGGGAACTCTTTTGGTCTGGCCAATAAAACCCTGTGTAACCTGGAAGGCATTGGTGTGGTTAGAAAGCTGTTTTGCGGAGCGGACCGTTTCATTGATATAGTCAATGGTCCGGTCAAATTCCTTCTCTGCATCGGCCACGGTTTTACCAATTTCCCAAACAATAAGCTTGACGATTTCCTGTTTTTGAGTCTTCATTTCGCCAACAAATCGATTCAGGTGCTGAATGCGTTCATTGATATGCATTGCAGGCCATTCACCACGGCCACCGTCATACGCGTGTACTGCGGCATGCAGGGCTTCCTGGGTTTCCTTTGTGGTCGCTATCGGATAACTCCCGATCTGCATTTTCTCGGTTGCCCCGCTTTCCCGATTGGCGATTAAAATGGGCGAGTACACCTTATGAAAATCCCCCTTCCATTCCCGGAGTTCTCCATTTACAAGGATTCTCGTTTGGTGCAGCTGTTTTTTGATGCGGATGTCTTCCGGAACCTGGTCCGCCGTAGCAAATAAGGCTTTCATCCTTTCGCTTGGCGAAGCAGCAGCTTTCTCAGCCTCCATTGCTCCAGCGATTACAGTTGCATTGCTGGCGGATGATTCATCCTGTTGATCTAATTTATGTTCCATAACAAATTGCTTTATGCTAATTTCAAATTCTGTTATTTATTTACAAGTACGGAAATAGGATTTTAAGAAGTATATTTTATCTCTTTTTTGGTGATCTAATTGCTAATTATTGACCGGAATTGTTGCGGTGTTTTCTCAGTTTTTATCTTTGAGCGCAATAGACGCCATATTTGTTATTTCCTGATCCCAAAGTTGTGGAAGATTAGCTCCCCCACTTTTGACAAAAGGCATAAAATTCCCTTGACTTTTATCAAGAAGTCGACACTTGCAAGTGCCTGCTTCCAGCTGCGGACCGTTCAAAGCTAGTTGAATGCCTTCGATAGATAGCACCGGGTTTATAACCTCGAAATGAGCTGATTAAGCCTCAAAGCTAAACTCAATCTAAAAGATATGCCCTGCCTACCGGACAATTAAGAGAAGGGGATTATGCATCAAGCATATATTTGTATATTTTAGTGACGGAAATCAAGGAACATATGACAATACGCTCGACCTTAGACAATGATGTAACAGTTACGGCTACAACAAATGGCCTGGCGGGCAAGAAAGCATCAGTAAGGAACAAAGTGGAGGCGCATAAAGATGATGTCTATAACGCGTTATTTGAATATTTCCGGAACTACACCAAGTTTCCGCTCTCATTGGAAGACGAGACATTGATCAGAGATGCCTTTAAACTCAAAAAGTTGCGCCGCCAACAGTTCGTTGTGCAGGAAGGCGATGTTTGCAAATACATTTGTTTTGTACTATCTGGGGCAGTACGAATTTACTCGGTGAACGAACGGGGACAGGAAGCCGTTGTGGCCTTTGCCCTGGAGGGGAAATGGATCTCGGATTGGGAAAGCGTTGTGCTGCAGAGCCCGAGCCGCTACTATATTGATGCGGTGGAACACTCGGAGATCCTGCAGATCTCGCCTTCGGAGCTACATGCTTTAGAGGCGAAGATACCGGCTATAGACGAGTTCCTCCGGCTTGAGCAAAGGTTGGTAGCGGTTACCACGCAAAAACGAATACATACCGCCATCAGCATGAATGCCGAAGAAAGATACCAGGACCTCCTCAAGCATCATCCGGAATATTTCCAAAGATTCTCTCAAAACATGATCGCCTCCTACCTGGGGATTAAACCGGAGACCCTGAGCCGGCTGCGGAAGCGCTGATCCTTATGACCGTTGTTTCCTGAAGCCCGGATATTACCTCCGGTGAGGCATTTCATTTTTTGACAAAAGTCAAAATATCTTATTTATCACCCAGCCATCTTTGTGATAAATAAAATCAAGTAAAATGAAAACAGTATTAATTACCGGAGCAAATAAGGGTATTGGCTTCGAGTCGGCCCGCCAGTTATTGCAAAATGGATTCCGTGTATTTCTAGGTACCCGTGATTTAAAGAATGGGCTGAACGCCGCGGAGCAGCTGAAGGCTGAAGGGCTAGTCAACGTAGAAGCTGTCCAAATTGACGTAACCAGCCAAGAGTCGGTCAAGGCCGCCCGCAAGGAGATTGGAAGTAAAGTTGGCGCACTAGATGTGCTGATTAACAACGCCGGTATCAGTGGCATTGACTTGGACAGTAATGGACAAATGGTTCCTCAGACCGCCGTAGATACCGAAATAGCCGTTTATCAGAAAGTGTATGATACCAACGTTTACGGCCCGGCAAGAGTGACTAAAGCATTCATTGACCTTCTACATTATTCACCTGAACCGCGGATCGTGAACCTAAGTTCAAGTCAAGGTTCCCTAACGCTACACAGCGATCCGAATTACCTCTACTACAATGTAAAAGGCGTCGTGTACCTTTCTTCAAAAGCTGCCCTAAATATGTACACGGTTAACCTTGCCTATGAGCTGCGTGATACCGCTTTCAAGGTGAATGCCGTTAGTCCTGGTTTTACAGCGACGGATTTCACGGGTAAGAATGGCGGCTCCATTGAAGTGGCTGCTAAGCGTGTGATTAAATATGCTTTGATCGGTCAGGATGGTCCAACGGGGAAACTTTTCTGTGAAGAAACAAATCCTGACGGTATAGGTGAAATACCTTGGTAGGAAGTGGTGCTGGTTTCAGACCGTCATTTCGCTATTAACCGGTGCTTTTGCTTTTCCAATGATCTCGTTTCTATGCGCCAGGCCCCATTCGGTGAGGTTGTTGATGATGGTTTGCAGCGTTAATCCATGCTTGGTAAGTTCGTACTGCACGGTTACCGGGTGGGTGTCTAACACGCTTCGTTTGATCAACTTGTTTGTTTCCAGCTCCTTGAGTTCCTTACTTAACATCTTGTTGGATATGCCAACGACATCATTCAGGATGTCTGAAAACCGCCTCTTATTGTAGTGACAGATCGAAGAAATGATGTAGATCTTCCATTTTCCGCTAAGCACATCCATAGCGTCATGGATGGCCATCATCTCTTTTTTACGATCCTGCGGAGATTCAATAGTGCATGTCATAGGTTACGGGGTTACCTGAATGTTACTGTTACTTTTGTATACAAAGTTACGAAGATATATGGAATAGACTAAATTTGCAGCACCAAATTCGTGAGGGAAATAGCTTAAATTGACTTGCGGGTTTGTATGGATTCTTAACGAAAATCATAAAGCTATGAAACAGCAAAATTATGGAGGCGCATTACAGCATCCCATTAACTCCGGGTTTAACGCCTCTTCTACTACAAACGATGTTATTGAAGGTTTTGATCTGACCGGAAAGTTCGCGATTGTCACCGGGGGTGGCACGGGTATCGGACTGGAGACGGTTAAAACCCTGTCAAACGCTGGAGCTACAGTTATTGTGGGTGCCAGGGACGTCAACAAAGCAAAACAGAACCTGCAGGGTGTTCCTAATGTGGAAATCGAACCACTGGACCTGATAGATCCCCAGGCTGTCGACAGTTTTGCAGAGCGGTTTTTGGCTTCGGGCAGACCACTGCATTTGCTGATAAACAACGCAGGTATCATGTTCGTACCCCTACGCCGTGATGCGGCCGGCAATGAGTCGCAACTGGCAACCAATTACCTTTCGGTCTTCCGTCTGACCGCAAGATTATGGGAGGCCCTGAAAAAAGCGAATGGCGCAAGGGTCGTAAATGTTTCTTCCCTGGGCCACCAATTTGCAGCTTTCAACTTTGAAGACCCAAATTTTGAGCATCGCAGTTACGAAACCTTACAGGCTTATGGCCAATCCAAAACCGCGGTAAATCTCTTTACGCTCGAACTTGATAACCGGGCCCGGGAATTCGGTGTACGTGCCTATGCCGTACATCCTGGAAACATCTGGGGAACCGAATTGACGAGAGAAGCTCCTCTGGAAATCCTGCAGCAGTTTGGCTTCTACGATGCTCAAGGAAATCCGGTGCAAGAGGTTCTGGATTCGCTTAAAAGCATTCCTCAGGGTGCAGCGACAACCATCTGGGCAGCGACTAGTCCAGCCTTAGAGGAGATTGGTGGCGTTTACCTGGAGGATGTAGATGTTGCAGAATTGGCCGTTAATGCATCCGTACCGAATGGTGTTAAGCCGTACTCCCTGGAGGTGGCCAGCGCCGGCAAGCTTTGGAAATGGTCGGAATTAATAACCGGTGTTCCCTTTCAGATTAGGTAGTATCATTAAGTATGAGTCTTTTAATAGCCACAATAAAGCATTTGATTCAGATCAGCCAGGAAGAGGAAATCATCCTGGCTGGTCTATTCAAACCACTCAGCTTGAAGTCCGGCGAGTACTTCCTGGAAGAGGGACAGTTATGCAGGTATGTTGGCTTTATCGAATCGGGCCTGGTACGTTACCACATGAACGATAATGGCGTTCAGAAAACGCTGTACTTCAATAAGGAAGGTGAATTTGTCTCTAACTACCAGAGTTTCCTTCCGCGTGTACCCTCAAACACCAGTATACAAGCTATTGAGGATACTACATTGCAGGTAATCAGTTATGACAACTTGCAAAAGCTGTATTCCGCTGTCGGCGAGGGTGAAAAACTTGGTCGCCTGGCGATTGAAAGTCTCTTTCTAACCAGCATGCAACAGCTAAAGTCTTTTTACAAGGATTCCCCGGCTGAGCGTTACCAGGAGTTCCTGCGATCCTACCCCAGCTTGGCAGAACGAATCCCGCAGTACCATATTGCTTCTTATGTGGGGATCAAACCCCAGTCACTATCCAGGATTCGAAAGCGGCTGCTGAGCTCAAAATAATTGCCCTTCTTGCATTAGTTAACCGAGGTGAACGAACCAGGCTGTTCAGAAGCGGAAATTTGATTCCATAAAACTTACCAATCATGGAAACACAAATTAAAGAACAGCCTCAATGGGGCATGCATTCAACCTCTTACTGGATCACACTTTTACTGGCGCTAGGCATCATTTTTATCGGGATCCGCTTTATCCTGCAGCCGCAGGTTGGGGCGCTTGGCTATGGAATAGCTTTCCGTGACGCTGGTGATGCGGCCTATGGTCAGGTTAAAGGAATTCGGGACATCTTTTCCGGCATCGTACTCCTGCCCTTGCTGATCATGCGGATGCGCAAAGCAACGGCTTGGGTATTTGCAGCTGCAACTGTCGTGCCCTTGGGCGACTTCCTCATCATCGCGGCAACCAATGGTTCCGGCGATCTCGAACACCTGCTCGTACACGGCATAACGGCTTTGATCATGATCATCAACTGCTTCTTGTTATTTGCTAAACGTCCTTAGCCTAAGCTGCTTCCGCTCCCCCGGTTGCGGTATTTCGGTCCGGCAGATGTAACCTTGTTACCTGTAAGTTACTGTTACTTTATGGTACATAGTTACTTTAGTAAACAAACATGTATTAGATTTGCAGCTCAAAGATTAAATAATCATATCATGAGCAAATTAAAAAATAAGGTAGCCGTAATTACAGGTGGTAATAGCGGCATCGGATACGGGATTGCAGAAGCTTTCAGAAATGAAGGCGCAGTTGGGGTGATCACCGGAAGAAACCAGGCAACACTAGACCGTGCTGTTAGCGAACTTGGCGCCGGTTTTATGGCCATTGCTGGTGACGTTACCGATTTGGAGGCACTGGAAAGGACCTTTAAGATGACCTATGAAAAATTCGGCAAAATAGATGCACTGGTGGTTAACGCCGGTGGCGTGGTAGACGGTAGCCCCTTGTCCGGTATCGCTGAGGTGACTGAAAGTAACTATGACGGATACATGAACCTGAACTTGAAAAGTTCGTACTTCACGGTTCAGAAAGCACTTCCGTACCTGAATGATGGAGCCTCGATCATCCTCATTGCTTCCAGCGCTGCACACCGTGCCGCACCAGGCATGTCCATTTATGCGGCAGCTAAAGCTGCAGTGATATCTCTAGCGGCAGGCTTGTCGCTCGACTTGCTTTCCAGGAATATCCGGGTTAATGCGCTTTCTCCAGGCTCGATTGATACACCCGTGTTTGGTAAACTTGTGCCTGAAGAACACCTGGAGCAGGTGAAACAGCTCTGGACGGACATCATTCCAGTGGGCCGCCAGGGCCTGCCATCTGAAATTGGCAAAACTGCGGTATTTCTTGCCTCAGACGATTCTTCCTTCATCGTGGGTACGGAAGTTCTGGTCGACGGCGGTATGACCAACATCAGCTTAATGAAGTAGCCATCGGATTGTATATGCTCGCACCTGACTAATACTGCGCCTGAACCTGTGTACCTGGCTGGCCTTGTCAAGGTTGAATGTTTCTAAATTAGAATGATATTCCAGCGGCAGGTTTCAATAGCCTATTTTTGATGAATAATCTCATTCAAATGGCAAAAACGAAACTTACGATCAATAATAATGGATCTGTGAAAATAGAAGGCGATTTTGAAATCGTTGACAAAAATGGCAATGTCTACGGCCTTCAGGGACGTACGGTTTTAGGCATCTGCCGTTGCGGAATGTCTAAGAACAAGCCTTTCTGTGATGGTGCACACAACGGGCATTTTGAGCATGAAGCGGTTGCATTTGATCTTCCGCCGAAAAAGGTGTAGATAAGGCGGGATTACGTTAATTGAATATGGTTGAAGATAGATTGTTCTGAAAATTTAAAACCTCTATATTGTAGATGATATTCAATTAACGTGATTACCTAAATGCCTTATAAAGGCCTACAATGATGTATTATTTCTTCAGCTTTATCGCAATTGTGCTAATTTCCAAAAAGATCAGACAAGTTGTAAGTGCCTACAGGTCCAGCAATCGTGAAATGATGAAAGGAAATATATGTGCTCTCATGCTCATGATTGCAGTCGTTGGGCTTGTTTACTTATTCAACTCAACATTTATCTGCATGTAAACGCAGGCACCTTATTGTCACTCACACCTTTTACCTACCTGTATAAAGCGAATTTCCACCTCTTTTTTACTGCTTTTGTTCGTACTTCTCCCCTATGGGTCCCAGGGGTTTCTTGCAGAGCTGTTAGCCTGCCCGCTGGGTGGCACTACTGCTTTCCTAAAGATCGGACATGGGCTTTTTCTATGCATCAAATTAGTTTAAGCGCGTTCCGCTGTTTTTCTTAATTTAGGCAAAAACATGATCATTGAAACCTGCGATAATAATAGGCTTTTTAATTCTGGTAATTCAACTACTTTCAAGTTGCGCAAAACATGAGGATAAGTCCCATAAGGATGTAAAGAATCCGAAAACAAGATCCCCATTTACCGATAAGGCATATGCATTTCAGGATGCTGGAAAGTCTGATAGCGCCTTCCTTGCCTTTGCACAGGCCAAAGAGGCTTATCTTAAGGCCAAGGATAGTATTATGCTGGCCAGCACGTTGACTAACATGGCCCTAATTGCTACAGAAGCCGGCGACAACTTTGATGGCCAGGAGTACAGTATGGAGGCATTGAAGTATTTGGATCGAGCAAATGCGGAACACCATCGTTACATCCTTTCCAACCTGAACAATCTCGGGATCGCCTGCTATGACCTGAAAAAATATAATCAGTCGATTGAGTTTTACAATCAGTCACTCCCTCTAATCACAGATAGCTCAAGTTTACATATCACGAAAAACAATATTGCCAACGCGTACAGGGAACTGGGCAAACACCAGGTGGCTATCCGCCTCTACCAGGAGGTTTTGGCTAAGGCGCCGGCGGATGGTACAAGAGCTAGAACAATTACCAACTTAGCAGAGGCCCGATGGCGGTACTCACCTACGTATGATCCGGTTCCGTCTTACCTGAGGGCTCTGGAAATACGCAGGAAAATTGGGGATCTTTGGGGCCAGAATTCAAGTTACGCGCACCTTGCAAACTATTACTGGACCATAAAACCGGAGGCTGCCTTACATTACAGCAGGTTAATGTATGAACTTGCTGTGAAGCTCAGGAACCCCGACAATCAACTGGAAGCACTTAGTAAACTGGCAGATCTGGATGGTCAGCATAGATTGAACTACTTTAGACGTTATCGCAGGCTCGAAGACAGCGTTGCCAAAGTGCGTAATGCAGCAAAAAACCAATTCGCATTGATCCGCTATGAAACAGAAAAACATAAATCGGAACGATTCCGGCTGGAGAAAGAAAATGCGGAGAAGGAAATTCAGATTAGTCGCCGTTCCTATGCTTTAGGAATGGCAGCGATTATCGTGCTGGCAACAATCATTATATCGATAATGATCTATCGGAAGCGGAAACGGCGGTTAGCAGAAGAAGCCGAGAAAGCTGTTCGCGAGAGTAAATTACGCACCTCAAAAGACATTCATGATGTGGTTGCAAACGGTCTCTACCGGATGATGTCGGAGGTGGAATATGGTACAACAATCAATAAGGATAGGCTTCTGACGCAGATCGAGGGATTATATTTTAAGTCGCGGGAGATTTCACATGCGGTGATCGCCGAACCCGCGGATTTCTTAGCACGTTTCAACGAGCTCATCTCCTCTTTCTCTACAGATGAGGTGAAAATTGTAACGGCAGGGCTAAATGATGAACTTAACGCAATCCTGGACGAACCACTTAAAGATGAAGTCATTTTGATCTTGCAGGAATTGCTGGTGAATATGCATAAACATAGCCAGGCAAGCCTGGTTGTACTTCGATTTGAAACGACCAATAGAAGTTTGAAGATCCAATACCGTGATAACGGCATCGGAATGGCAGCTGATGCTTCAGAGGGATTGGGTTTGCGCAATACGGAAAGCCGTATTGCTGCTTTGAAAGGAGTAATTACCTTTGAAAATCATGCAGATGGCGGACTCAAAATAATTGTTCGCGTTCCTTTAAAGTCGATTTAAATGTTTGAAAAAGTACTTATCGCAGAAGATCACCAAACCAGCAGTAGAGCCGTAGCTAAGACCATCCAAGATCTGGCAATTCCGGTTTTTGATTATGTTTATTATTGCGATGATGCATACACCAGAATTAAGAAAGAACTGGCAGCTGGAAAGCCTTATGACTTGCTAATTACTGACCTTTCATTCATCGAAGACCACCGGTTGCAACACCTTAAAAGCGGAATAGACCTCATTAAAGCAGCACGGGAGTTACAACCCTTGCTAAAAGTCATCATCTTTTCTGTAGAAGGTCGCCCGGCCTTGATTAAGTCATTCTTCTCAACGTTGCAGATAAACGGATTTGTACAAAAGGGACGCCTGGACGCCATTGAACTTGAACAAGCGGTTCGGGCGATTGTCAAAGGCCAAACCTTCATTTCTCCAAGGATAAAAGAGCAGATCAGTCCCAGCAACAGTCACCAGTTTACGAATTATGATCTAACGGTTATATCGCTCCTGGCCGCTGGCATGCAGTTGAAGGAAATTCCGGCTAAACTTTCAGAGTTGAGGATAACGCCCAATGGCATGAGCAGCATGGAGAAGCGGCTGAACCACATTAAGACGGTGTTGAATTTCAAGAAGAATGAACAACTGATCGCCTTCTGCAAAGACATGGGGATTATTTAGCTCCAGACCTTTCTTAGAAACCGTAACCAATTGCCATGCATCAACTTTTCAATGTCTGTGTTACTATAGCCGCGCCCGGCAAACAATTCGGGAACTTTGCCCAGATCTGCGATGGTCTCCAGATCATAAGGACATTGCTCCTTGCCAAAGCCACCATCCAGATCTGAGCCGATGCCAACATGATCGGTATTACCCGCCAGCTGGCAGATATGATCTATATGATCGATCATCACTTCCAAATTACAATTCGTACTTATTGGCGTTGAGAGGCCCCGCTCCCAACCTGGCACCATCATCCAGGCATCCAGTGCAGCACCGATTACAGCACCCCTGCTTATTAATTCTTTGATCTGCTCATCTGTAAACTGCCGGTTATGATCTACCAGTGCCCTGCAGTTGTTGTGTGAAGCCCAGACTGCGCCGTTGAAATGATCCATTGCATCCCAAAAGCTTTCATCACTCAGGTGGGTGGCATCCAGAATAATGTTTAAACGCTCCATTTCCGCCAGTAAAGCATAACCATGAGGCCCCATTTTCCCGGTTGCATTGGTACCCTGCGCATACCTGCCAGGCCCATAATGTGCAGGACCAACTGCACGCAAGCCATAGGCATGGGCGATTTCCAGATGGCCAACATCTACCAGCGAATCTGCACCTTCAAGGCTCAGGATATAGCCAATGGGTTTATGCTCGCTGGTATTGTCCTCCTGCCAAAGTTTTATATGCTTTTCCAGACCATCCAGGTCCTTCACTTGCAGCATCTCCCCTGCAGCTTCCATGGCCTTGTACCAGGCCAGCTGCCCATGGGTTTGCGCCCATGCCTGCTCTGGTGAATGCCAACCAGGTAGTGGGTTGTCTGGTGCAACATAGCGTGCGATTTGCGTGGCGACAACCAAACCGATATTCCCTTTTCTCAGCGCTGGAAGGCTAACCACCGCCTTACCACGGTCGGGTTTATCCTTTAAGCCTGCTTCCCGGCTGTTTATAGTTTCTATCGGGAGGCGAAGGTCGCGGTTCCATTCCATCGCATTCATGCTCAAATCCAGGTGGGCATCTATTGTAAACATCGGTGTTGGGTTAGATTATCTTATATTCTAGTTAGATCATGTATTGGCTTCTTAGATCGTGTTTTTTCTTTTTCTCGAAATAATCTGCCAGCTTTCTGGAGCTCTTCTCGAGGAAACACTTATTAGCTGGTCATATAGTGCTACAGTTGGACAGACGTGGAATGGAAGCCCATATAGCACATCGCCAATTTTGTACTGATGGTTCTCGCCGGCGTCCATTACCAGGTGTTCTTCACTTTGGCTAACCGGCACAAGTTCTGGTGCATTCAAAAAAGTGATCCGGTTTGATAAGGAGTTTTCAGCCGCAACCGCTTTATGCCCAAGATCCAGGCAGATGAGCCTTTCATCCGGCAGAGAGACAACCCGGGAGATAACCAAGGCTGCAGGTAAGAAAGGCTGCTCTGAAAATGCTTTCTGATAGCCTTCGTCCCAAAGCGCAAAGGTTCCCGGGCTGCATTCAAAATCCGTATCCTTTGCGAAAATAGGCATGGTGGGTGTACCCCCGGCAATAATGATTGGTTTGTGCTGATGCTTTTCTTCTATTGCTCGTCTTAAGGTCTGCAGTGCGATGATGATTTCCGCTGCCTTTTCCTGCCGTATACTGAAATCAGCGTCGTGGATGTGTCCATCATAGGCATGAAAACCAAGCACATTCAGGCCTTCTACATTGAGCAAGCTCTCGTAGAGAAGCTTTGCCCGGTCCGGCCGCATGCCAGTTCGGTTCATGCCGACATTCAAATCAATGTAGACCTGGAACGTTCTATGGTGCTGCCTTGCAAGTTTGGCGATGCTTCTAGCTGTTTCCTCGTTATCAACCAGACAGGAAAATTTGGTGTTCGGAAACTGCTCCTGTAAAGCCAGGAATCTTGTCAGGTTTGGTCCAACCGGCTGATAAGCCAGCAGAACATCCGGCGCCGCACAAGTACCTAGCATTTCCGCTTCTGCGATGGTTGCACATTTGAATTTCTGCAGGCCTGCAGCCAACATCATTCTGGTCACTTCAGCTGATTTATGGGTTTTAACATGTGGGCGTAAACGGCTTTTCTGATCGATCATGCTGATGAGCAGGTTGATGTTCTCCTGAATTCGATCTTCATAAAAGATGAGTCCCGGCGAGTTTACGCTTGCAGGATCTTCCAATGGATACCAGTTTACTTCTATCATGGATGATTTTTATTGGTTTTAATGAAGTTCAAAAAGCGCCTCAATTTCCACTGGAATATTGTCCGGCAGGGATCCGAAACCAACGGCGCTTCTTACACCAATTCCATGCTCAGGTCCCCATACTTCTGCGAACAGCTCGCTGCAGCCATTGATGATGAAAGGGTGCTTTTCGAAGTCTGGACTGCAATTCACCATGCCCAGTACTTTGATTACACGCTTTACTTTGTCGAGACTGCCTATGTTGGCCTTTATGGTTGATAGCATCGTGAGTCCGACCTGTCTTGCTGCAAGCTTGCCTTCTTCCTGACTCATCCCGGCACCTATTCTGCCGATGATCAATGATTTGTCGTCTTTTACAGGTCCGTGTCCACTTAAATAAAGGTATTTACCATCAATAAGGCAAGGTTTATACACCCCGAGCGGTGCAGGTGCTGGCGGCAGGTTTAATCCCAGTTTCTCAAAACGTTGATCTGCTGTTAAATTTTCCATATAAGTTGTAGTTCTTTGATTTATTAAGGAGTGGCGTTACCGGCAAGTTACAAAAGCGCATGGAGAATCAAAATGCCAATCAAACCCATTGTGCCGACAATGGTTTCCATGAGTGCCCAGGACCGGAAGGTGTCTTTAAGGCTTAAATTGAAATATTCTTTGAACAGCCAGAAACCGGAGTCATTTACGTGTGAGAACATCAGGCTGCCAGCCCCAACGGCAAGCACCATCAGGTTCGGATCCGTGTGTGCAGCGCCCATCAGCGGGAAAATGATACCTGCCGTTGTAAGGCCTGCTACAGTGGCGGATCCTACCGCAAATCGGATAAGCGCCGCAATCAGCCAACCCAGGATCAAAGGATCGACCGCAATGCCCTCCAGGTATCTTGCGATTTCCAGGCTAACGCCTGTTTGAACCAGAATCTCCTTCAAAGCGCCCGATCCGGTAATGATCAAAAGGATCATCGCAATATCTTTTACCGCATCACTGTACAGATTCATGATGGCATTCATTTTCATTCCTCTGGCTAGGCCGAGTGTGTAGGTCGCGATCAGCACCACAAACAACATGACAATCGAAGGATTGCCTAGGAAGGTTACGACTGGCGTAATGGGCGATCCGGCCGGTAAGGTTAAGGGAAGAAAGGACGCAAGCGCAAGCAGGATTACGGGTAACAGTGCTGTTAAGAGGCTTACCCAACTTCCTGGCAAGGCTTCTTCCGGCAATTCTTTAGTCCGGAATGCCGCCAGTGGCTGTGCTTCTATATGTTTAAGTGATTTCGCGAAGATCGGCCCGCCAATAACAATTGCAGGTATGGCGATGATCATACCGTAGAATAGGGTTAGTCCCATATTGGCATCAAACTGTACGACTAGCGCAGCCGGTGATGGATGCGGGGGAAGGAAACCATGGGTGACAGACAATGCTGCCAGCATCGGTAGACCGATGTAAATGGCATTGAGCTTATAACGGTAGACCACGGAAAAGATCAGCGGAACCATTAACACAAATCCAATCCCGTAGTATAGCGGTATGCCAATGATAAATCCGGTAATAACCATTGCCCATTGGATGTATTTTTTGCCGAAAGTGCTCATCATGACCTCTGCAATTTTTTGCGCTGCACCACTTTCCGCGACGAGCTTACCAAGCATCGCTCCTGTTGTAATGATGATGATGAGCGATCCGAGTACATCACCCATCCCCTTCTCTATCGCCCCGGCAATTTTGGGCAGTGGTAAGCCTAACGTGATGCCGGCGATTATGGATACGATGAGGAAGGAAAGAAAGGCGTTGATCTTGAATACCGAGATCATAACGATCAGCAGTAAGATGCAGAGGAGTACGGTGAGTATGGTCATCAATTAAATATCAATGTATTTAATTAATAATCAAAGATTAATTCTTAGATGTCAAACGATTTGTTAGTTGCTCTTCTACTTCTAGAGTATAGTTTCAGTATATGCATCTATTCCGGATTTATCATCATCAAAACGGCGTGGCCGGATTTGTTCCTCATTGTTCTTATTGGCTGCTATCCTGGACGATATTTGGCTACAAGGACAGGAGATTCGGCTACTTCAGCGTTGTGAATGTTGTACACTTTTGTATAAATCAAAAGGAGCACATGAAAATTATTGTTACAGGATCTTTAGGACATATCAGTAGCCTACTGGCCATTAAGCTGTTGAGTATGGGTCACTCCGTTACCCTAATCAGTTCAAAGCTGGAGAAAGCAAAGGATATTGAAGCATTGGGTGCCAGCGCAGCCATCGGCAGTGTTGAAGACAGGCAATTTGTAGCCTCGACCTTTGCTGGCGCTGATGCGGTCTATTGTATGATACCCCCGAACTTTTTCGCAGTTGACCAAGGTGCCTACTACGAGCGCATTGCACATTCCTATGCGGAGGCGATCCGTGTTGCTGGTGTTAAGCGTGTAGTTCATTTAAGTAGCTATGGTGCTCTTCCAGCAGGTACGGGCATTATCGCAGGTTCGTATAAGGCAGAGCAAATCCTCAATGCAATCTCTGGTATAAGCCTGACGCATATTAGGCCGGCTTATTTCTACTACAATCTTTTAAGTTTTATTCCGATGATCAAATCTTTAGGCTATATCGGATCGTTGTACGGTGAAGAAGATTTATTAGCCATGGCGGCTCCTGATGATATTGCTACGGCGATTGCAGCCGAAATTACGCAGATTGAAGGGATGAACAAAGTACGTTACGTTGCCAGTGATGAAAGAACCTGCAATGAAATCGCTTCCATTCTAGGGCAAGCCATCGGAAAACCGGATTTAAAATGGCATATCTTACCTGAAGAACAGGTGCTTCAAGCCTTACGTTATCAGGGAATTTCGGAGGAATTGGCGAAGAGCCTAGTAGAACTCGCAAGGGCTACACATAGCGGTATGCTGCGGGAAGATTTTGATAAGCAGAATGTTCAACCCGGAAAGGTCAAGTTGGAAGCATTCGTTGAAACGTTTAGTTCCATTTACCAGGGATCATAATATAATAGGATGCGAGTAAGCACCAGAGACAGAAGTCAAAAAAATAACAGCGAAGCAAATCAGAATAACAGTATAAAAACGAAATAAAATGGAAAAAAGAAGCAAAATAGCGTTGATTACCGGTGGTAGTCGAGGTTTAGGAAAAAACATGGCATTGGCGGTCGCAAAAAAAGGCTTGGATGTAATAATTACCTACAATGCAAATCGACAGGCTACAGATGAGGTTGTCGCAGAGATTAAGTCTATGGGTCAGAACGCTGCAGCATTTCAACTTGACACAAGTGATATTGGCAACTTCGCAGCCTTCGTGAATACGATAAGTGCGTATCTGCTTGAGGAAACCGGAAGTTCAAAAATTGACTATCTGGTAAATAATGCTGGAACAGCCCTATATGCGCCTGTATCAGACACAACTCCGGAACAAATGGACGGAATTTTCAATATTCATTTTAAAGGCGTGTTCTTCTTAACACAACAGTTACTGCCTCTGATCAACGACGGGGGCGGAATCGTGAATATCTCTTCTGGCCTTACTCGTATTGCAATGCCGGGATCGTCTGTTTATGGTTCGATGAAAGCTGCAGTAGAAACGCTTACCAGATACCTGGCGAAAGAACTCGGCAGCAGAAAAATCCGCGCGAATGTCATAGCTCCGGGTGCAATTGCGACGGATTTCGGAGGCGGTCGCGTACGGGACAACGAAGAGATTAATGCTCAAATTGCCAGCATAACAGCACTGGGCCGTGTAGGTTTACCAGATGACATCGGTGGTGTGGTTGCGTTCCTTTGCAGCGATGAAGCATTCTGGATTAATGCGCAGCGGATTGAAGTTTCCGGTGGCCAGGCGATTTAATAACGAATGATCCAGCTAGTCGGCGCAAGCATTTAGCGTTCGTGATCTGGCAGCAATAGTTATCTTTATATTATGAAACCTTACAGGATAAAATCGATAAGTGAATTTCACAACATCTTCAATCTGCCGAAGCCGGAACATCCGCTGATCAGTGTGGTTGATTATGCTAAACTTGTCGTAGCGAAAAGAAACAGTGACGTTACCGTAACGGTTTCAGATTATTATTCGATCTCAGTTAAACGTGGACTGAGTCAGAAAATGCGCTATGGTCAGCAGGAATATGACTTCGATGAGGGCGTGATGTACTTTCTTGCACCCGGGCAGGTATTACATGCAACACCGTCAACCGATATGGATCATCATGCGTCTGGGTGGATATTATTGATCCACCCAGACTTTCTTTGGAACAGCAACCTTGCTGCTATCATTAAGCGGTGGGAGTTTTTTGACTATTCCGTTAATGAGGCATTATTCCTGTCAGATAAGGAAGAGGCCATACTGAATAACATCATCCAAAACATCCAGCAAGAATACCATGCGAATATTGATCGTTTTAGTCAGAACATCATTATCTCCCAGTTGGAAACACTCTTGAATTATGCTGAACGCTTCTACCAGCGACAGTTTATAACGCGAAAGATCACGAATCACCAGGTTCTGGACAGGTTGGATAAGTTACTGAAGGCATACTTTGAAGATCCTGCGCTTGTGAAGAAAGGGCTGCCAACGGTGCAGTATATCGCTGATGAACTGAATGTTTCTACTGGTTATCTAAGTGGACTGCTGAAGGTGTTGACCGGACAGAGTACGCAGCAGCACATTCACGACAAACTTATCGAAAAAGCAAAGGAGCGGCTATCGACGACGGACCTTTCCGTAAGCGAAATTGCATATGGGTTGGGCTTTGAGCACCCACAGTCCTTTAGCAAGCTGTTCAAATCCAAAACTAGCACTTCTCCGCTGGAATTTCGACAGTCTTTCAATTGATATTTACCTACCCTTGTGTGGGTTGGTGATAGCCTCTTTTAGGCAGACCTGGTCACATTGTTTATTTCCGCTGACATAGATCCAATTTTGAGGTGTATGCGGTCTTAACTGCGGCTGGTCATCATGGCAATGCCCATTTTAACTGGCAAGTCGTCAGTTATTGAATTTTTTTGGATGCGTAGTTAGGGTACTTGCTGATAGAAGAACCGGCAAAGAGCAGCACCTAATATTGATTACTTTTCCGGTAAGAAGAAAATTCTTTATTTTGGTTATTATAGTTACTACCAAACCAGCACGTTATATAAATGGATCAATCAAGAGTATATAAGATGTCTGTTGCAAGTGTCTATCCGCACTACATCAACAAGGCAGAGCGAAAAGGGCGCACAAAGGATGAAGTAGATGAGATCATCTTTTGGTTAACGGGGTATAATGCAGATGAGTTGCAGAAGCACCTGGAGGATCGCACTGACTTTAAGACATTTTTTGATCAGGCACCGATGATAAACCCGAATGTATCTAAGATCACGGGTGTTATTTGCGGCTACCGGGTAGAGGAAATTGAGGATGAATTGATGCAGCGTGTGCGTTATTTGGATAAGCTGATTGATGAATTGGCGAAGGGAAAAAAGATGGATAAAATCCTGAGGAAGTAACCAGAAATGCAACGGTCTTGACGCTAAAGGATGACTTTTTTTGCGCTCAAAAATCAAAGGTTTATAGCCTACCGAATTTGAATTGGAATTCATTTGGGTATACGTTTGATCATGCCCGCAGCAGCATTAGCGTATTCTAGAATCGGCCGTTAATTACCTTGATTAGGATGGCATACATCATCTAAAAACCAGTTTAAGTAAGTTCTATTTTCCATCCCTTTTTTTTCACAAGTAAGATATACATCTGATAATAGATGACTATATTGATGTGCCTATTAGCGAGTGTGTTATTGCTTTCAAAATGGATCTGTGTTAAGTTAATTTGGCATTGTAACAGATAATCCAGCTATTGTGCAAGGAGATCTTTTCTGTCTGATTTATTCACAATCATTAAAAAGCAAAAATGATTCTATCGCTCCATAAAATTAAGACGCATCCTAAGTATGAACAAGTTTTAACATTTCTTAAACTGACGCTAATCACGGGTAGCGCTCAGCTTTCTATCCAAGTTGTTGGTTTAATTTCAGGTATCGTAATAATTCGACTTCTTCCACCTCAGGAGTATGCATTCTACACCTTAGCCAATGCCATGATCGGAATGATGTCACTTTTGGCTGATGGAGGCATTTCGACTGGCGTGATGTCACAGGGCGGGAAGGTCTGGGATGATCCGGAGAAATTGGGCACCGTGTTGTTCACCGGTATGAAGTTAAGACGGAAATTCTCGCTGATCACGTTAGTCCTAATTGTGCCTGCTTTCGCCTACCTTCTACTCCATCAAAATGCAAGTTTATTGGTAACTTTATTGATCATCCTTTCCGTTATTCCTGCGTATTATGCATCCTTGTCGGACTCACTTCTGGAAATCGTACCGAAGCTACATCAAGACATTAAACCCCTACAACAAAATCAAATGGCGGTTGGTCTATCAAGGTTGTTGCTATCTGCAGTTCTCTTGTTTTTCTTTCCCTGGGCTTTTATTGCTGTGATAGCGGCTGGTATCCCCAGGATCATCGGTAACATAAAACTTAGGACTATCGCAGATAAATTTGTCGCCAAGGCAAGAGCTGCTGACCCTTTGGTTGAAGCTGAAATTATGGCTGTAGTTAAGAGAAGTTTACCAGGTCTGATATATTACTGCCTATCAGGACAGATTACCATCTGGATTCTTTCCATATTCGGAAATACTTCATCATTGGCGGCCAGTGGGGCGCTTTCCAGACTAGGAATGGCCTTAAATGTACTTTTGGTTATGATGGGTACGCTTGTCGTTCCCCGATTCGCCAGATTGCTGCCTCATCGAAGACTCCTGCTGACTAGATTTTTGCAGATTTTTACTTGCATGGCAGCCATTACTTGTATTGTACAAATGCTTGTCTTTACTTTCTCCAGCCAATTACTTTTTGTGCTAGGGCCGACTTACTTCCATTTAGAAAGAGAACTGTTCGTTTACTTTTTAGGGTGTAATGTCACGCTTTTAGTTTCAACGGCTTTTGGATTATATGCTAGCCGGGGCTGGATAATCAAGCCAATGATTTCGATTTCCTACAATATCTTATTTCTAGTAATTGGTGTGCTTCTCTTCAACGTATCTACATTAATTGGGGTGCTTTGGTTTACACTATTTATCAGTTGTTCTCAACTGTTTATGCATTTTTTCTTTGCCATTTACAAGATTCACCTGACAGGTGAACATTCGTCAAAATGATTCAAAAACTATAAGCTAAAACTTGTATATTCTAGCATTAAATCATTCAGTTATATGCCAATTAAGCTGCTTTCACTTCAACCTGGTTCTCTTTACGAAAATGGAGGTGCTGGCCGGGTTTTAAGACGCCTTTATGCAGGTCACGAAAAGGATGTTACTACATTATACGCTAAGGCAGTTGCAGGTCCAGTAAGAAAGGGATCTATCAGGGAGGTAGCCGTACCGGCATTCCCATTACATAGAAGTTGGATGCGATGGCATTTAAGAACCTTTGTGGCATTTTTGAGGGATAATGTCTTCCACAATTATAATGCTAGGAGGATTGTTCGTGCTGCGTCGTTGATAGACTGTGATGTAATTCATATTATTGACCACGGGTCCTATTCTAGTGTACTATGCAATCAACAATTTTCCGGTAAGCCCCTTTGGGTTTCCTTTCATGATCACTTTTCGACAGTAGGGAGTTTTGAGGGGACGCATGAACTCTGGCAGAGAGCAGATCG
The DNA here is from genome assembly GCF_059278965.1 of Pedobacter sp. NEAU-ZC8. Classification (NCBI taxonomy): domain Bacteria; kingdom Pseudomonadati; phylum Bacteroidota; class Sphingobacteriia; order Sphingobacteriales; family Sphingobacteriaceae; genus Pedobacter; species Pedobacter sp. NEAU-ZC8. Next base: position 230,446 of record NZ_JCAJXC010000003.1, on the reverse strand, counting down.
GCGGTTGATGATTTCAAACGAATTAGGTTTAGAGTATCAGAAGTTATTTGGTACAAAGGACTATGAATTAATTACAGATGGCGTGTTGGAAGCTGAAATTTCTACCCCAAAAACTATCCAGAATTCACCTATTCGCATATATTTCGCAGGTTTACTGCATAACGATTATCATCCACTATTTCAAACATTAGCAGAAGCAATTGAACTGTTAAATAGAGATGGAGTATCGTGTGAACTTATACTTAGGGGAACGCAGGAGTTAGCCTTTTTAAGAAACAGATCTTTCAAAACTCGCTACCTTAAAGACTTCGTGTCTGATGAAGATGTAAAGCGTGAAATGGACGAGGCCGATATATTATATTTACCCATGAAATTCAATCTTCCGGATTTCTACTTGTATAGTTTATCTACTAAAATGGTGAGTTATCTCGGTGCGTCTGGGTCGATCTTGTATCATGGGCCAGAAGACAGTGCAGCTTGTAACCTGTTGAGAAACTACAACGCCTCTAAAAATTGTAGCTCATTGAATGCGGAAGAATTGAAAGCAACAATCACCAATTTGTTGGATGGTTACTCTTTGATATCAAAAAATGCCAAGAAATTAGCAAGGGAAAGGTTTGATTTATTAAGCCTGCGGCGGCAGTTCTGGAAGCATAACACCCATCAGCTTACTTGGGAAGCAATAGAATCTACCGATGTAGATGAAAAGCAGCTATAGTGAAGGACAAACAGGTTGTTTGGTAAATGAAGAGGTTAACTCTTTTAGGAAAGTCACACCGCGGGCAGGAAACGAAGCTGAGGGTGGCCTTGGGAGTATTTAGATTTAAAAGAAATAGTATGATTACAAGGCTTATTGCAAAGAAGTGTCAGCCTTGATTTGTACGCCTAAGGTCTCCATAGACCAATAGTATTTAGATCTTAGTGAACAAGTTTGTCCTTAAATGAACGGACGTATGATCTTCGAATATTCCATGCTCTTACGAGATCAGCAGTAGTTACACTACCTAATCTTGAGATCCAGTTTTTACGATCGTACTTCAACCAGGTTTGGTAGCCACTGTGAATTAGAAATGCAAAAGGGTCCCAAGGCTTAGGGGAGCCGACAAAGTGAAGTATCATCTTCGCGGAAGTTTCTGGCCTTTGAGCAACTGGAGACCATTCGCAATTGAATGATTTTGGAAGCTTTGCGAACTGACCGGAACACAAAATATTAAGTATAGATTGATCTACTGATGGGAGTTCCAATGCATGTTGTCTTCCAATTTTCAAACACTCTTCCTTTATGTTCCTTATTCTCCATGCTCGTAAATTCAAGAGCAATACACCAGCATTGAAATATTCTAATTCTGGATTTAAACCTACTTTTTCTGTATAGAAAGTGTTTCCATAGGTAAACTTAAATTTTCCTCCTCCTACTGCTGCTAAAAAGTATCCCTTGAAATCAAATTGATCAATTTTCAAAACATCTTCTTCTACTATCAGGTCAGAGTCTAGATAAAGGACTTGATCTTCGTGAATGAAGTCAACGAGTAATAATCTACCGTAACTTGTCCAGTCACCATGCAAGGACCGGAAGGAACCAAATGTTGAGTAAGGGTCGAAATCAATAAAGGAGAACTTGCCTCCAAATCTTTCCTGATTCAAGAGCTTTTCGATGTTCCTCTTATCCTTTTCGCTATGACCTGCACAAAGAAACCAAAGGGCCAACTTGCTTGAATCCGAACAATTTTGAATAAGCGAGGCAAGCGCAACGCGAAGTCCCGTTAAGCCTAACCTATTGTTACAAAAAGCAATATTCATATGTTCTTTGGTTTTTGATTATATGATTACAATTCCACAGTGGTTTGCGATCGTAACGACGATGGAGAATTATTAATCTAACTATTGGCTTTTTTGTACCAGGATCGTTGATGGGCGTGCTTTCTTGTCAGCACGTGCAAAAAGCATGTATGGCCCATAGCTTGGAGCACCTTGTATATACCAGCTAAAAATACCTCCTATGCTCCTATCGGAACTGGTAATGTTACCTTTAGTTTGTTGCATGCCGATATGAATGGCGCCATGATAATCTAGTCCAGAAGACCTCAGCTGGGCGCTGAGATCTTCATCAAGTTCGCTTCCGGAGAAAATTGCATAATCCATCTGTGCCAGGAGTTTCATGAACCTGTCTTTTGGCTTGAAATCATTTTCCCTAATCCAATTACCATCATCGTCAAAACTAAACTGAATGTATGGGGTATACATTTCCCAGCCAAGTGATCTGCCCGTGAAGTAGAATTCGTAGGTAAAGGCTAAAAAAACCTTGTGATTACCACTGCCAATTGCTGATCTTGCGGCCGCTTCTATTAGGTTCCTTTCACGTTGGGCACCATCCTGGTAAGCGAAGGCTGACCGGAGAACTACCGAGATGCATATGGACCAAAGCACTGTAAAAGCTAACAAACCGGCACTTACTCGGTGCACGGCAGGTTTGACTGATTTACGCTCTGCTTTTAGAAAAAGATTGCCCGTTAGCACCATAAAATATGGCAAGAGGTATAAAAGACGGAATTCGTAAACAAGGGTCGTTAAAATAATGATCAACGTAAATATGAAAGCTAGTATGATACCCCGCTCCCGTCTGAAGAACAGCGCCCATACACCTAGTAATGGTAAAAAAGGGCTTAACGTTTTTATAAATGCCTTCGCGATTTTAGCCCAGGATTGATAATTGAAAATACCAGAGATGCGTTCGAAGGATGTTTTGCTTGCATTAACATTCAATGCAACCATATTTTTCATATCCTCTAAAATTGTCGTTAGTTGATGCCGGATAGGGATAAGAAGCAATATCGAGGTAAGTAAGCCTCCAATAACGAAATATAGAAATAGCTTGCCTGTTTTTTGTAAAGAGCTTCTGGTAAAATGTCCGTCGTAAAAGGAGCTTAAAAACTCTGCAAGGATCAGTGGAAAAAGGAACAAAGCGGAAGGCCATACAAAAGCGGATAAAGCAGCGAGTACGCCTGCAAGCATCACCAGAAGTATTCTCGTTGTTCTTTCTTTATTGCTGGAAAGCCGCAGCAGCCAACATGATGTTAAGCAAAAAGCAATCACCCAACTATCTGTTCTGGCCATCCGCTGTGAAAGCGTGAATAAAGGATCGAGCAAAAAAGCCAAGGCGAGTAAGCCCGCGAACGCTGCAGGAACCTTTCGTTGAATAAGCCAGGCTAATGCAACTGTCGCTGCTGCAAGGCCACCAATTAAGGCAACAATACGGGGCCCCACTCCGGAAGTACCGCCAAACTGATAACCAAGTTCTGCAAAGACCGGCCCCAAATAAGACCAGAGTAGAAGCGGTTTGTCGCCGGCGACCCACCAGGTTACAGACCACCGGCTTAGTGGATCCAGTGTGAGTCTGCCGTAGTCGGTAATCTGTGCTTCATCTTGCATTAAGCTAGGTAAGACATCTAACGTACTTGCTTCTACCAAACACAAAATGGCTGCTAGGATGAACCAAGTGAGGAAAATCAGTTTAGTTATGCTTGCCTTATCTTCGTACTTGTGGCGAATCGGATTATAGTTATTCGTTTGAAGCGCTTTTATGATCATCATTGAATTTGAAAGCTTTTCGATTTGTTAAATTTTTGGTGCCGCTCTCTGGATAGATCGCAAAGGCCACCTGATTTGTGAAGTATGATCTCGGCTATAAATAGTTAATTGGCATGGGATCATGTGTGAGCAGTTCCTCCCCACAATTCTTGCATCTTAATGGTGACTACGGTTCCGCTAATCGCGAGTGCCGTCATATTGCATTTTAGATCACTAGGAGGCCTAGAAATTTTCAACCTTCGCCGAAAATGCTTTTGGATTCTTAATCAGGGCACAAAATGTCTCAGCAATATAAATTACCTCCTCCTGTTCCATAGGTACGTATAATGGTAGTATGATAGAATTATCCTGCATATCCTCCGATATAGGTAGTACAACCTCTTTGTGGGACCGTTTGTAAGCCGATTCCCTGTGCGTGGTCATCACTCCTCTCCGCGTAGCGATGCCCCAGTCTAGCAACAGTTGCATGAGTTCGTTTCTTTTTAACCCGTAGCCCGCTTTCAAATAGATGCTGTAAGATTGATAGTTACTAAACCGCCCATTCTGCTCAGTCGGCAGTTTTATGTATGGTAATCCCCGAAACGCTTCATTATAAAACCTTGCAACTTTGCGTCGTTCATTCACGATCCAATCCAGTTTCTCCAGCTGCTTTATTCCTATCGCCGCCTGGATATCTGTCATTCGATAGTTGTAACCAACTTCTACATGATCTTCAAAAACAACTTCTTTTGACTCATGCCGAATTCTGTCATTTACAGACATTCCATGTTGGCGTAACATTTTAAGCCGCTCATAATAGTCTTGCTTACTTGTTGTGATCATTCCACCATCACCAGTAGAAATGACCTTGCGTGGATGAAATGAAAAGCATACAAGGTCCGAATGGCTGCCGATTTTACCTCCTTTGTATGCTGATCCTGCAGCACAGGCCGCGTCTTCTATAATTGTCAGATTATATTTAATTGACAGTGCTTGAAAGGCATCCAAATCTGCAGGAAATCCAATTTGGTGAACTACTAATATGGCCTTTGTCTTTGAAGTGATGCGTCGTTCAACATCTACGGGATCAAGGTTGTATGTTCCGGGTTCCACTTCCGCAAAGATTGGGGAGGCACCAACGTAGGTTATAGCGTTTGCCGTTGCAATATAACTTAAGGAGGGACAAATTACCTCGTCGCCCACCGTGATGCCGGCTACGATCATGGAAAGATGTAGAGCTGTTGTACAGTTGGACACGGCAACGGCATATTTCGCTCCTGTATAGGCAGCAAATTTCTCTTCAAATTCCTGCACTTTAGGACCCTGTGTTATCCATCCAGTCAAAATGGTGTCGTAAGCTGCTTTCGCATCTTCTTCGGTAATGTAAGGTTTTGCTATTGGTATCATAATCTCTACTTTATCCAGTTTATTTCTTGAACATCACTCAGAAGATTTTGATAGGATACCCTTTCCGTGTAGTAAGCTATTGTCTCTTGAATGCCTTGGTCAAATGAATAAGAAGGCTCAAAATCGGTAAGTGCCTTAAATCTATCTGGTCGCACCCACAAGCGAGGTACATCAGCGGGTCGTTCAGGCCTGAAATTGATTCCAAGATCCGATTTCCTCATTTTAGCAAGTATATTTTCAAGTAAGTCTTTCATAGAGACCTCCCGCCCAGTCCCGATATTAAAAGTTTTGCCTGTCAGCTCATCTTGCTGACCACTTTCAGCAATATCAAGCAGCGTCTGTAAAGCCAATGCAGTATCCTTTACAAAGAAGAAATCTCTTGTGATGTCCCCCTTGCCAAATAGAACTGGGGCTTCGCCATATAGTATTTTGACGATACTCCGGGGGATGATCTCGCCTGCGTCACCTTCATAATGGGCTCTAGGTCCATAATTATTAAAGATCCTTAGAACGGTAATTGGAAGTTTATAACACTCGTAGTAGGCATTGGCATAGTGTTCTCCAGCAAGTTTACTCGCCCCGTAGACTGTCAGCGGATGGGTCGGAGCCGTTTCTGTTATGGGGAAGTTAGTCGTACGTCCGTAGATTTCTGAAGTTGATATATAAAAAACATGCTTGACTGCTACATTTCGGGCCGCTTCTAAGATGTTTAGAGTCCCCTCAGCATTTACCCTGTGATTTTCGAATGGACTATGAATGGAATGACGTACGCCAAGGCATGCCAAGTGAAACACGAAATCTACCGCTTGCATAGCTTCTCTACAAGTAGATTTACTTAAAATATCTCCCTGAATAAAGCTGAAATCCCTATAACTTTGCGCATGATCGAGATTTTCCAAAGATCCGTTGGATAAGTTATCCAACACGGTCACGCGGTAACCGCTCTCCAGCAGTCTATCTGTTAAATGAGAGCCAATAAAGCCAGCACCTCCTGTTACTAAAATATGTTTCATGTTGACTTAATGTTTTGGGATCTGTTCTAACCCTTCTAGCTGTGCCCTTGGTGGAAGGGTATGGAGATTATTTTTGGACTCAAGTAACAGCGCCGGGTTTCCTGCGACAGTAGTGTTCTCAGATATACTTCTAATAACATTACTTCCAAGGCCAACCAAGGCCTTATCTCCAATCTGTACTCCATTAATGACGTTTGTACCACTTCCGATGTAGCAGTTCTTCCCTATGCTTGTGCCACCGGCGATCACCACGTTACTGCCGATAAGCGTATAGTCATTCACCTTGACGTCATGATGAATGACTGAATTTGGCAATATGCATACGTGATTTTTGATTATTGCATTACTTGTAATAACAACGCCAGCCATGATCAGGCAATTGTAACCGATACTTACGTTTCTTCCGATAGAAGCTCTCGGATGAATTGCCGTGATAAACCGATCCGGGTTTAGCTTTAGCGAGTTGATGTTTTCATTACGGTTCCGGAATGAAGATGGACTCCCGGGCACTGCCAACACCAATAACTCGGAATAATCTTCGATAATCGATCTCCGGAATATCTTGTGGTTGGAAGAGCACTTTCCTTGGTCATCATCAATGAAGCCAATCACTTCATATACCTCATGGTCTATGCAATCCAGGGCCTCAATCCCATTCCCATTATAGGGGAAGATTACCAGCTTTCGTTTCGCCATTAGTCGTTCGGTTAATTTTAGTCTCATGTGAAGTCGTTCTAACCTCAGGGAATTGAGCATTGAACCAGCGCATGTCGCGTTTAGGCTTGCGCCTGGTTATTCAGGCTCAGTATCAGAATTCCGGCTATTATGAACAGGAGCCCCACGTAAGAGCCAAAAGAAAGGCGGTCTTGAAATAAGTAGTAGCCGACCACGACGGTTAACAAAAAATTTATGCCCGTGGCGATAGGAATTACAAATGAAAACTGACTGCCTGATAGTGCTTTAAACATGGCTAGCGCAGAGAAAATGATGAATAGTGCGGCAACCACAAAATGGCCATTTAAAAAAAGGCTCACCCAATCTTGCCAGCCGGCCAATTTAATATGCTTTAGTTGGAGCTTGACAATAGCCGCACCACAGACATTAAAGGTGGCGTAAACCAGTATATAAAAAATTGTTAACTGCATCTTACAAAACGTGTATTTCTTCAGGCGCCTTAGCCTTGGATAAAATGTTTAGGTCCGTTGCTTCCTCAATTACAAACACTGGGCGCTTTCGACTCGCATCAAGTGTCCGCCATAAATATTCGGCAATAATGCCAAGCGATATATTTGTAATTCCGAAGCCAAGCATAAGAACGGACATGAGTGCAGGCCAGCCACTTGCCAAATCATTAAACAGGAGCGTGCGAACAACAATATAGACAGTCCAAATTAGACCGAGAATAAAGAATGTTATGCCGACTAGCGATACCAGCCGTATCGGTGCAAACGAAAACGCTACAAACGAATCGATGAATAGCTTTATCTTTTTAGAAACCGTCCATTTAGATTTTCCGACAAGTCTCGCTTTTTTGTAATAGGTGACAGCTGATTGTTTAAAACCGAGGCTAAGTACCTGAATGAAGATGGATGAATTACTTTCAATATTATTGTTGAGGCAATTCTGAACCTTTCGGCTGAACATCACAATATCAAATCCATTTTTTGGAAAGTTCGATACAGCATATTTTTGCATCATGTATGCGTATCCTTTGGAAAAAAGCTTTTCCGTTCTAGTCGTTTCCGTTGAGTTGCGGTAAGCCCAGCATATATCGGCTTGAGAATCTTTAATTTTGGCAACCATGCTGTCTAACAGCTCTATCGGGTCCTGCAAGTCTGCATACATAAAGGTGATGTATTCTCCAGTTGCACGTTCAATCCCAGCTCTCAAAGCTGCATGTGAACCGAAGTTCTTGGATAAGCTGATAATTCTGGCAACATACGAGAAGTGTTTTGCAGTTTTTAGCTTTTCGACGGTGTTGTCGGTTGAGCCATCATTTACAAAGAGGACCTCTGCGGAGTAATCAGTTCTTTGGAGAAAAAAAGTATTTAGTTCCCCGACCAACATATCAATATTATCCTGCTCGTTCAGAACAGGAATGATCACAGAAAGTCTCATATTCCAAAATTTTAGGATTCTGCAAAAGCTTGCTTAGTATCTGCAGTTTAAAAGGTGTTTACTGTTTCGATTATGTAGGACACCTCCGAATCACTCAATTCAGCGTACATAGGGAGTGAAAGACAGTGTTGAGCTAGATATTCAGCATTTGGACATGCACCTGAATTATACTGCAAATGTGAATAGGCTTTTTGTAGATGACAAGGTACAGGATAGTGTAAACCGGCATGTATATGATGTTTCTTAAGATATTCGCTTAGTCCATCCCTGTCCTCAGTGAGTACCACAAACAAATGATAAACAGAATCTGCCCAGTCAGGTTGCGCTTGCATGGTTATCTTGGTATTGTAGATTTCGGACTGGTACCGTGCAGCAATTTCCTTTCGTCGGCGATTCCAGCCTGGAAGATGCCTTAGCTTAACTTGCAAGGATGCCGCTTCAAGCCCCCCCATTCGCATATTGTACCCTATCTCGTCATGATAGTATCGAATCAAGGATCCATGATTACGCAGACTTAACAATTGCCTATAAATGCGGTCATCATTTGTAGTGATTCCGCCAGCTTCTCCGCAAGCACCCAGATTTTTCCCGGGGTAGAAGCTGAAGCATGCCAGATTACCGAAGCTCCCTACAGGCTGACCAAGGAATTTAGCACCTTGAGCTTGGGCCGCATCTTCGATGAAATGCAAGTTGTGTTTAATGCACAGTTCCTGAATGCCTTTTATATCAAATGGCTGTCCATATAGATGCACCCCAATGATAGCTTTGGTTCTGGAATTGATCTGCTCTTCAACTGCATTTACATCTATCTGCCACGTGTCCGGTGTGCAATCGACAAATACGGGCGTTGCTCCGCTGTATGTTACTCCCCAGGCTGTAGCAATAAAGGTATTTGCCGGTACAATGACCTCATCGCCCAGCCCGATGCCCAACGTAATCATCGCGAGTTGCAAAGCCGATGTGCCATTGTTTACTCCAACAGTGTGTTTAGTGCCACAAAAAGTAGCAAACGCCTGCTCAAATTCCTCAACAAATGTGCCCCCGGAGAAAGCGGCACTATCATAAACTTTCTCGAAAGCAAGAAACATCTCCTCTTTTATTTGTTGATGCTGTTTCTTTAGGTCCAGGCAGGATATCGTGTCCCTGAATGCTACTGTTTCCATCTAAGCTGTTATTTGATTTAGTGATTTGATAAATCTGGCGGGATTTCCTGCGTAAACGGTGTCTGCTGGAATATCTTTGGTGACCACTGAACCAGCACCAACCAATGCATTCTTTCCGATCTTAACCCCGCATAGGATCGTGACGCTAGAACCTATCGAAGCCCCTTCAGCTATGAAGGTTTCGATACAAGTCCAGCTTTCCTCAGTTTGAAGAGCCCCATTCTGGTCCGTGGCGCGCGGAAAAAGGTCATTAATGAAGGTGACATTATGGCCGATAAAAACATTATCCGAGATGTGCACGCCTTCACAAATAAAACTGTGACTGGATATCTTGCAGTTCTTGCCAATCTTGGCACCTTTTTGAATTTCCACAAAGGATCCGACTTTGGTTCCATCACCTATGGAACAGCCGTAGACGTTAACGAAATTATAGATGTGAACATTATCTCCTAAATCCACGTCTATAATGCTTTGTCGCTCGTTGTTTATGGTAATTCTTTTCATCTAGTTAGTTAAAATAGGTGCAGGTACATGGTTTTCTTCAGGCAACAGTTCGTTTAAAAGGACTTCACATCCATTGTGCTTAATAGACTTGTTGGATGCCTCTAGGATTTTTATGACCGCTAAACCCAGGTTTGAAGAGGATTTTGGCTCTTTATTGTTTATTATGCAGAAAATGAAGTCGTTTGCCATTTCCAGCAGTGCTTCATTTGTATTTAATTTTGGTACATGTATGTCCCCGATCCTGTAGTCGACCAGAATACTATTTTTGTCTTGCAACCTGGAATGTTTATATCCTGAATCATAAATCTTTACCTTTTCTGTCGGTTCCAGGTCGTTGTATAAGATCATTTTTTGGTCGCCTCCAATTAGCATTGTCCTCAACTTCACGGGACTGGTCCATGAGCAACTGAAATGTGCTATGAAGCCTGATTTATAGTTGACAGTTAAGTAGGCAATATTCTCCATTTCATTGCTGGTATGTGTAATTCCAGTTGCGTTCACGCTGTACGCTTGTTCATCAATTAAATAGTTCAGGATAGAGATGTCATGTGGTGCCAGATCCCATAGTACATTAATGTCTGGTTGAAACAGTCCCAGGTTTATTCGTGTAGAGTCTAGATATTTAATGCTTCCGAGTTCACCACTGTCGATTAACTGTTTCATTTTTGTAACCGCCCCAGTGTAAAGAAAGGTGTGGTCTACCATCAGCAATAAATTTTTCTCCCGGGCAAGATTTATAAGGATTTCAGCCTCCTCTATAGAGGATGTCATCGGCTTTTCCAAAAGCACATGTTTTCCCTGCATCAAAGCCAATTCTGCGAGCTGAAAGTGCGTCGACACTGGTGTAGCAATGATTACAGCATCAATATCCTTACTGTAAATTAAACTATTAGCGTCCTTGTACCCTTTGATATTCGCGTACAGCTTGCTCATGCTCATTAATCGTTCTGGACGTGGATCAGCGACAGCGACAACTCTGCAATTGGTTGCAAGGTTGAAATTTCTAACTAAGTTGGGGCCCCAATAGCCGAAGCCAATTATTCCTACATTGACCATAATAAGATTGTCTATATGAAGTTGTTGTTGCTAGCAGAATCGGTTCAGCTTACATCTTTGAGAATGGCTGATCATAGCCGTTTCAAATCCGTGTGGAACTAAGATTTGTGAATGTGCTAAGTTGTATTGATGGTGAAACTATTGAGTTATTAGGAGCGTTTGCAGACCTGCATATTCGTCCTTTGGAGGTTTGTTAGATGTTGAAACACGGCTTCGCCCTTTGTCAGTCCCAACAGGACTCGTTTTCTGTATTATGGATTCAGAATCAGTTTTTGAGCTTCTTACTGATGTGAATTTAAGTTAAGAACTTTAAATAAACGAACCTTTTTGGGAATTGTGAAGTGTGTGGCTGTTATTGTGAAATGATGTGCAACTGTCTTCATTTCAGCTTTATATCTGCTGTTGAGTTACAGGTATACCGTGCCGGTGTAAACATAGCGTCGGAATTAGTTTTGATAGACTTAGTGAAAGCTTAAGCAATAAAGTGGTACAACTTGCTCGGGCGGCTAAGTGTTAAATGTCGTGACAAGAGAATACTAAAAAACAGAAAAGCAGATATAATATTAATCACATCTGCTTTTCTGCTTTCATCCGACTGATCTTAGCCGCATTTAGAAGACCCACAGTCTTTACATGTCAGGCAACCTTCCTGATATTGAAGGTTTGTAGAGTTGCAATTTTGGCAAAGTTGTTTTTTTGCTTCCGTACCATCAGGTACATAACGCTTTAGGGCGCGTGCTACCCCATTTTTCCAGGTGTTTATCGCCTCATCCAGCTGTAAACTATTTATCAGGTCAACAACTTTCTCTATTGGCATGCCGTGTCTAAGTGTGCTCGATATTAACTTTGCGTAATTCCAATACTCAGGGTTGAACTTGTAGGACAATCCCTCTATCGTGGTTTTATGTCCACGCTTGTTCTTGTACTGAAAGTCATAACGTGAATTACCATCTGCGTCACGATTCTTAATTATTACTCCATCATTTACCCAGCGTGGAATTAGAATTCCATCTTCATCATCAGCGAATCCCGTGAATATTTCATATGGTTTGCCGTCTATTAGGCCAATGAAAGCAATCCACTTATCTTTACTATTTTGGAATCTAACTACATCAGCTTCCAATATCACGGGCCGGGTAGTCGGAAAAACACGTTCTGCAGTTTCGGCTACTGCTTCTTCCTTTTTCTCTGTGTTCGAGATCAGTACACCTGCACGTGAACCGTCTCGGTAGACAGTGACACCTTTACAGCCAGACTTCCACGCCTCCATGTAAAGTTCACCTACCACCTCTTCTGTAACATCAGCCGGCATGTTGATCGTGACGCTAATAGAATGATCAATCCATTTTTGAATAGCACCTTGCATTCTCACCTTTTTAAGATAATCTACATCGTTAGATGTTGCCTTATGATATGGAGATTGTGCAACAAGGTCATCAAGTTCTTTTTGTGTGTAATTTTTGGTAAGATCCTTTCCATTGACCTCCATCCACTGCTTGAATCTATGGTGAAATACCACATATTCTTCCCAAGAATCACCAACTTCGTCGACGAAGTCTACACGAACATCTTTATCATTCGGATTAACCTTGCGCCTGCGTTTGTAAACCGGCATAAATACAGGTTCAATTCCAGAACTGGTTTGCGACATCAAACTGGTCGTACCCGTAGGTGCAATGGTGAGCAGGGCGATATTTCGTCTACCGTGCTCTAGCATCTCGTAATATAACTGAGCATCGGCCTCTTTTAAACGGAGTATAAAAGGATTTTTCTTCTCTCTTTCAGCATCGAATATTCCGAAGGCTCCTCTTTCTTTCGCTGTGTTTACAGAAGCTCTATACGCCTCGATCGCTATAAACCTGTGGATCTCGATTGCGAAGGCGGTTCCTTCGTCACTGCCATATCGAAGTCCCATTGCCGCAAGCATGTCTCCTTCTGCGGTAATGCCAATTCCGGTTCTTCTGCCTTCATTAGCCTTATTCTTGATGTTTATCCACAAGTTTTTTTCTGTACGTTTAAGTTCTTCATCTTCAGGATCATCTGCAATCTTTTGTAAAATCGCATCAATCTTCTCAAGTTCCAAGTCGATAATGTCATCCATGATGCGCTGAGAGGCATGAATGTGCTCTTTGAACAAGTCCCAGTTAAAGTAAGCCTCTTTTGTAAATGGGGCCTCCACATAGGAAAATAGGTTTATTGCAAGTAGCCTGCAAGAATCATATGGGCAAAGTGGTATCTCGCCACAGGGATTCGTTGAAACTGTATTGTAACCTAAATCTGCGTAGCAGTCCGGAACGGATTCCCTGATAATGGTATCCCAGAATAAAATGCCTGGCTCCGCAGAACGCCATGCATTGTGGACTATTTTTTTCCACAGTGCCACTGGATCAATTTCTTTGCTATAAAGTGGATCTGCAGAATTAACTGGATATTGTTGTTTGTAGGTTTTCCCGGCCTGCACTGCTTCCATAAATTCATCATCTATCCGTACAGAAACGTTGGCACCAGTAACCTTTCCTTGTTCCAGTTTAGCATCAATGAAACCCTCTGAGTCGGGATGTTTAATCGCAACTGAAAGCATGAGGGCACCTCTTCTTCCATCCTGGGCTACCTCACGAGTGGAGTTTGAAAAGCGTTCCATGAAAGGGACAATACCAGTTGAGGTTAACGCCGAGTTTTTAACCGGCGACCCTTTGGGGCGGATATGGGAAAGATCATGACCAACACCACCGCGCCTCTTCATCAGCTGCACTTGCTCCTGGTCTATTTTCATGATGCCTCCGTAAGAATCCGAATCACCTTCGTTCCCGATTACAAAGCAGTTAGATAAAGAGGCAATCTGGTAGGGATTACCAATTCCGGTCATTGGGCTACCCTGAGGAATGATATATTTAAAATCTTTAATCAACTCATAAATAGCTTCCTCAGACAAAGGGTTAGAGTACTTTTGTTCAATTCTAGCCACCTCTCCTGCTATTCGTCGATGCATGTCATTGGGAGTTTTCTCGAAGATGTTTCCAAAGGAATCCTTCAACGCATACTTGTTCACCCACACTCTGGCGGCAAGATCATCCCCCTTGAAATATATAAGTGACGCTCTATATGCTTCATCTGCAGTATATGTCACTTCCTCTTTAGACCGATTTGCTATTTCCATGATAAATTAAGTTGATTTAAAAGAATTGATTCAAATCTAATCAAATGTCAAGGTTAAATAGTCATTCAGACATAAAGTTATCAAAATATTAATTTAATCTACTAGTGATCAGGGCTTTATAGATTTTAGAAGGCAGAAATGTTTCAAATATTGTTATACCATGAGGAGTTTTTGTGTTTAATTTTAATGGGTGTGATACAAAGTATCACTTAACTGGTTGCGGTATGTCTCCGAAATTACCTTCCGGTTGTTTCAAGTGTAAAATCCTATATGGGATGAAAAAACATGTCAATGGTTATCATTGATACATGCTGAACAAAAAACACCTACTATTCAGGTCAACTCACATTTTAAGTCGTAACAATAGTGGTGTCAAAAAAGACTTTAGTATACCTTTTAACGAGCCTTTCATCTCGTTGTAGTAATCCAGCGCACCTCCGTATCCATTTAAGTAGAGCCATGAAAAGAGTCTCACGCGAATTGCTGGTGATAGCTTGTGAAGTTCATCCAGCAAAAGCATTTTTTCTTCATTACCATAGACGTCCCAACCTAGGCAGTTGGCATGACTGCAAGCCAGATGAGTTTTTCTTTGATTTAACGCCTGCTGAGTCCAGCTTCGAGCGTTGTAAGCTGGCCCAATCACCTCATCAAAAACCCTCCTTATTCCTTCTATCTCACTTCGCTTGCGTCGGGTTCTCAGCTTTTGTTGATCCGTCCATACACGATAGCAGGCCAAGGTATCTGAGATGTAAATGTTCCCATAGGCAGCAGCTGAAATGGCGGTAGCTAAGTGATAATCCTCCCCAAAGTTGGGTCTGTCTGAAAGATAGTTCACGCGTTTAAGCGCATTTTTTCTAAACATGATAATATTTGCGGCTACTTTGTAGCCTTTAGGGGCCTCCTTTAGTGCTTCAACATCGGACTGAAATCCAGCTTGTCTGAAAAGCTTTCGCTCTTTCAAGTTCGATCCATTTTCATCCACCTCTTGCACTGCGGCATGCGCATAGCCTGCATTGGGATGTCTCAATAATGCCGTGGCGAGCTGCTCAATGTAGGCTGGCTTCAGGTAGTCATCGGAGTCTAGACGAACTATAAATTCACCTGAGGCCATGCGAAGGCAGGCGTCAACATTTTTGGCAATACCAAGATTATACGAATGTCTTATAACCTTCAGACAAGAGATTTCTTCCGAAAGTCTATCCAGAATCATGCAGGTTGAGTCTGTACTGCAATCGTCGCAAACAATAATTTCAAATGGCCTTGAGGTTTGCTCCAATACGCTTCGGATCGCTTGCTCGAGAAAGACATCTTGATTATACGTGCAAATACAGACGGAGATCGTTGGTCTATTTTTTTCCATAAGGATCACTATGCTCTAGGTCTTTAATCAGTTTTTTGGCTGCTTCTACCGCGCAAAACGGCTTTTTTGGTCTTGCAGGGCTCAAGCATGCTTCAATGCATCCATCATGAAGCGCGTAGATGCCATCAAAAAATTTAGGCGTATCAACGTCTCTTGCAATCCAGGTTTGCCCTACACAGATCACCGGGAGTTTATGTTCCAGCATTGCTGCAACCGTACCGCTTTTATCAATCATCGCAAATGCGCTTGTTGAAATTCCGACGTCTGCGTTGCTTAACAAATAGGAAATTGTTTCTGCAGGTAGTTCGCCTTTCACATCAACAGAGATTCCCGCTGACATACAGGACGATACCCAAAGCTCCTGACATGTTCCGCATCTACCGACTAACGTCAGCTTGATCTTAAGGCCATGTCGTTCCATAAATTTAGATGCCAGTTCGATAAACTTAGTCAACTGTGCTTGAGGATGTATTGTCCCAAAGATAATCAGGGAAATTTCGGAGAAGTTTGGACTATTGAACCAGTTATCGTCACAGTTAATATCAGGTACAGCCGATTCAACGTGCTGTAATTGATACGCCCTAGCTTTTACTGGAATGTTGGAAAATAGTGGCAAATGTCTGACATTAAGTCCCAGGTGAATCAATTGTGCATGATATAGTTGACAAGGAGTATGAATGCTTTTCGGCCGTAACTTGGTGATTAAAGCCTTTATAATCTGCTTCTGAAGGCAACCCCATATAACATGTTTTCTGGATGTGCCTTTAGGCATTCCAACCCAGAGTTCATGAAACATGATGTGCCACTTGAATCCGACCTCTAACTTTTTCAAAAAGGATCCTAGAGCCAATGGCAGCCCTTTGCTTTGGAAGGAAAACGGTACAAATTGCAAACTTACCCAATCTGGATTCAACTGCTTAAGCCAAGCTTTAGAAAGTTCAAGGCGGTGCTTCTCTGGCAGAGTCGAAGGAACTCTCAACGTGCGTACCTCGTGTAGCAATCCTGGCACAATATCATTTACGTCACTATTGTTTATGAACCAATCATTTATGGAGAGAATACTAACCTTGTGCCCGACGCCACTGAGCACTTCAGCTAACCTAATGGTATAATCTCCTACACCATCACACCCGGGCTCAAGCGTACCACAAATAAAAACGATTTCCATTATCAGTTAGGCTGTTTTCAGAGGATAAGTTCTGTTTAAAAAATCGATAAAATCCTGTATAAGCTTTTTGCTTGCAAATTTCTCAACTACAATCCTCCTTGTTCTTTCCCCTTCAATGCTTAGTCTGTTCATTTGCGCCGATTTGATGTTTATTCCATTCACCACCGTACAATCTTTGATTTTTTTGTATAAATTCCCCTTCACACTCAGATCTACAAAGCCAGAGTACTCGTTACCTAAAATAAATTGAGCAGCTTTATGTGGGTGACAGATAATAGGAAGTCCGTGCAAACCGGCTTCTACTAGCACTGCACCTAGCCCCTCATTTAAGCTTGGTAACACAAATAGGTCTGCCGCGCGATATGCCTTCCCCAAATCGTCCTGATTAAACGTGTGCCATCGAACGTTAATATGCAGTTCCGCAGCTAGTCTTTTTAGATATGGCGTTTCATTTTCAGGCTGACCACAAAGGAGTAACAAAACGTCATTTAAGCCGTTGGCCATTTCCTCAAGTAAGTAATTTATGCGCTTATGATGAATGTTCCATGCTGCTACACACAACAATACAAATTGACGCTCATGAACGCCGAGTGCATTTCTGGCCTCAGACTTTGTGTATGCATAATCCGGTTCTTTACAAATATGAGGGATAACAGCACATCTTTCTGCCGCTGTGCCGGCTACTAATGCTTCCTGAAGGGCAAATTGGTGTAAATAAATCTGATAGTCAAATTGCTTTGCGAAATCGTGTCCAACAGGAGCACCATCACAAAACATCAAGCGATACTTCAGCTTAAATGCTTTCCGGAATTTCAACAGCATTTTAGCAAGCGTAGCTTCCTGGAGCCATATGATATCGGGTTTGTAGACAAGCAGCTGAAGTAGGAAGCCGAAACTATACGTCAGTTGCTCAAGTCTACACCCATCATGGATTACGCCTGTAATCCTCAGGATCTGGGCAACTTTCCCGTTTCTGGGTAAGTTCCAAATTCTGCTAGCACCCGGGAACTTGCCACCAGAAAATAATTTCGCGTTGATTTGCTTTTGAAGCTTGATATGATTGTACCAGGTGCTCGTCGAAATTTCAAAACCTCGGGAAATGTTACCTAAACCTGCACTTAGGAAAGCGATTTTCAATTCTCTTTCACCGATAAAAACCTTTTGTGTTTCCATTTAATCAGTAACAGCTATTCTTGTCTGCTAATTGGCAAATTTCTTAGCCACACACATCAGTGAAAGAGCACTGGTTTTTGCGCCCGGATTTCTTCCTGACAGAATATTTCCGATTCGGTATTTCAAGTCGGCTTTGCCAAGTTTTCCTTTTAGTGCATCAGCTCCTACCTCATGATTATGAGGGTAAACGTTTACCGAGAACCCGAGCGGGCCAAGGAGATTTTTAAACATATCTTGTGTTACACCATGCCCGGGTTTGTGATGTATTTCAGTGGCGAGTGCCCAGTACTGCTGATTATCGGTCTTGTGAAATCCGTGGCCAATTAGCTTATAGTAGTACAGCCGACCATTCCACAGCAACTTTGCTAAACCCTTATAATTCCATGCACTTTTTTGAGGATCATGATCGGTTACTAATAAACCTCCGGGCTTAACAAGGCGGGCCGCTTCTTTTAATACAGCTTCCATATCTTCACAGTGGTGTAATGCCGCGTTCAAAGTTACGATGTCGGCAAATCCAGATATCAGTGGCAAGTTAGTAGCGTCGGCCAACAATGGCGTGTACCCAAGGTCCGCTGCAATTTCAAGAGATTTTGGAGCCACATCGATGCCGATAAGAACCTTAGGTTTACCCTTCAAGGTCGCAAAGATATTTCCAGGACCACAACCAATATCTACAACGACTTTGTCTGTCCAGTCGCCCAGGGCCGCTGTCCATCTTGATCTGAAGTTTTCATTTCTGTGGCAATAAATTAAGTATTCTTCGGCCCAATCGAAATTTCCAAAATAGTAGGCGTTTGCCTTAATTGCTTCTGATGGGTTTGGAATCGAACATTCTAGATAACTGCCCACTTCATTGATTTCAGTACCTGCTTTGAGGTAAGGACTAATGATCGTTTTCATACTCGGTTTTTTTGTTATTTGGTAATTTTTAAATTGTGATTTAATGATGTGCCCTGGTACTCAAACCTTAACCTCCATCGGTGCGAATTGAGCGTTCATATTATATTGAATCGTCTCAGGAACATCAAACTCATAGGCCGGTTCAAGGTGCGATGAGTACTGGGAGATAATGTTTGCGATAGAAAAATTTTCCGAAGCATAGCGCTTAGCATTGTTACTTAGCTCGCTGATGTCACTTTCCAGCCCAGTTCGAATAACCGAAATCAAGGATTCGACATTCTCTGGAACAGCAATCAAACCAAGGTGGTGTTCGGCTACTAATTTGTATAATGAGGAACTTTTAATTGTAGTTACAACCGGTACGCCCCCGACTGCTAATATGTTAGTCAACTTAGAAGGCATGACCAGATCAGTGGCATTCGCTTTTTGAATAATCAAATGCAGGTCTGCCATGTTGAGAAAGTGGTTTAACTTTTCAATCGGCTGTGTTGGAAGAAAAATTAAATTGTCAAGTTTTAGCTTTTCCTTGATGGCAAAAAGTTTGTTTAGGTATGGACCGGAACCACAAATAACGAATTTGATTTGTGGTTGGTCACAAAAGGAAGCTGCAGCATAAAGGATGTTTTCTAAGCCCTGCTTTTCACCAATTGCACCGGAATAGAGCACAATTTTATCGGTCTTTTTAAAATTAAACTCTTCCTTCAGCGAAGATTTATCATGTTCGGGAAAAATCACCTTGTAATCGACCCAGTTTGGAAAGAACTGAACCCTACGTCCGCATTTTAACGTAACCTTTTCCATCATGCCAGCGGAGACACTGCTAACAACATCTGCCCTTTTCAGAATGTACTTTTCAATGCCAAAAAGGATATCAATAAGTGGTTTGGATTTTATAATATTTAGATCCCGTGCAGCATCAATCTGTAGATCCTGAATGTGATACAGAAATTTCGCACCCTTTATCTTCTTGTACAATATTGCCAGAAGGCCCGTTTCAAACGAGGGAACCACAGAAATAACATAATCGTGCTTTTTCTTAAACAAAAGGGCAAAAATGATCAGGAACGATGAAACGAAAAATGAAAGACCATTAAGCATTCTCTTAGCACCTGTGGGGGTACTTGGAACATATTGCGGACATCTGTAAATACTCACATTCCTTTCATAAAAAGGCTTGTAATATTTGACCTCTTTCCGGTACCAAAACGCCTTTTCTGCGTAGGGTTGCTGAACTTTCCATTGTGGATAATAGGGAAATGACGTAACGACTGTACAATCATATCCATTTTGTGCTAACCAGTCTATCATCTCCCCATTGTATTTTCCAATTCCGATGGGTTCTGGATAGAAGTTGCCTCCGATTAATAGTACTCGAGGTTGCATAATTTGAGATGTTTGTGATGAACATTAAAAAAGATTTAGTCACGTTGAGCAATTTGACCGCTAGAGTAGCAGTTGTTTAATTCGCAGATTGAATGTTCTTTGTAATAGTTGTAGGTTCAACTTTGTCTTCAGAATAGGAATACATCAATAATCCTATTAGGGTATACGCGGCAATGTTAAAGAGATCGTGGTGATCAAGTGAGGAGTTCTGAGCCCAGTTTCTGTCTAATGCAACCAGAAACAGTGCTATTCGAAAGCAGTTTACCAGGTAAATACAAAATATTCCGCCAATCCACCATAGAAGTTTCTTTTTCAAATTTCCCGAGTTTACGATAACAAAGGCCGTCCAGAAGCTCATGATTCCAATTCCCAAACAAGGAAGCCATATCTCTACTTCTATATCAGTTCCTATTTTCATCATCTGGGCGCCGGAGATATAGGACTCGGTTCCGAGTGCATTCGCGATAACATTAGCGGCTACCATCAAAATGCTCCGAATCCATTGAATGTAGTTAAGGTAGCTGTCAAGAAACGGGCTATATTGTGCCCCCTCCGGCGATACTATTCCGTGGTAACCAATGGAAAAGAAGTTTAGAACCAAGGTAAGCGCTGTGAGCTTCAGAAAAAATTTAAAACTGAAGTGTTTTATCCATTCCATTTCATTGTAGTAAAACAATAGTCCTTATCAGCCGGGTTGGTTTACTAAAGACTATTGTTGGTTAAAGGTTAGTTCTGATTTGCCTTGCGTTTGTTATAGGCTTTTTTAATACCATATGCCACGCCGGCAGCGATTAATAAGCTGGCGCCACCATCAAAAGGTGCACCATGGTGTCCCGGATTACCCGGGTTGGTCTTCGGCGGAATGTTAAGCGCACTTGCCGCCATTGTCATGCAGGTTAAACATGACACCAGGAGAATTTTCATTGTCATTTTTTTCATAATAATTGATTAAGGGTTTAAACAGATAAGTATTAAGTTCACGAGATACGTGCTGGAGATGTGATTTAGAGCTGGCTTTCTCTTATTTTGCAGTAAATCTGGGTGTAATAAGAAGTCCGGAGTATCGCATGTGCAAACCCTCTGGCACCATCCCGAAATCCGCGGAATAGAATATATGTTCCTAAAAAAAAAAGAGGTATAATAAAAATGCTCTTCATCAAGCGATACTTTACCTTTTGCTTCAATGTCCAGTGCTCAGATGCATTTTGCTTTTGAATGGCTTTCAAGAACCTCGCGGCTTCCCAACTTGCGTATTCATTGTGTTTGATCACAAACTTTGAAGTTCCATTTAAATCCCTGTGATCGATCTTGCATTTAATGCTTCCTATTTCGCCAAGAATAATCGGGTGTTCGTGCACTTCCATATCAAGGTTGCTCCACCTATCCTCATCAATTTGTTCGTATTCGCCTTTGCCCACCTGAAACAATGCGAGCTTTTTCAACGGGTAACCGCCTTTAAGCTCTTTCCCAAGGAAGTAAACCGTATAGTTTAGCCAGTACCCGCTTTTTTCGCTCTTGGGTAGCGTTGATCGAAGCTCTGCCTTGAATTCGGGTGTGAGATATTCATCTGCATCGACGAAAAGGACCCATTTAGTAGACAGCGTATGATTTCTTAAAAACCAGTTTCTTTTTTTGGGGAACTTTCCATTCCATTCAAAGTCAATCACCTTTGCCCCATAACTTGCAGCAATTTCTTTAGTCCGATCGGTACTACCAGAGTCAAGTACAACAACATTTGCAGCCAGATCTCTACCAATAGCTTCAAGGCATTTAGGTAGGTTTATTTGCTCATTCTTTGCTGGAATGGCAATCGTTAAATCAAGAAGGTCGTTATTCGACAGCACAGGTAAAGTTTGCGCGTTTGAAGGATCTTTTTTTTCACTTTCTAAAAGTATGGTATTGTTTATCATAGGAATTATCGTTGAATATTCTTGCTTTTATTGGCTTACAAGGGTGACCAGCACAAATTGTCCAGTCTGGCATATTCTTGGTAACCACGGAACGAGCACCAATTACGCAGCCCTTGCCGATGGTAATTCCTGGATGGACAAATGCATCTGCAGCTATCCAAGCATGATCTCCGACGTGTATAGGCATTGTGATCAGCGGAAAACCACTGCGACTATGATCGTGAGTTCCAGTGACCAAATGAGCTCCCTGGGATACTACTGCTCGCTTACCTATTGATATTTCACCTTGCGAATAGAGGGTCGCGCCTTTTGCGATGCCGCATTCATCTGCGAGTATCAGATTCCATGGGGCCCAAATTTTTACACCCGGATAAACATGAACGCCTTTACCGACTTTTGCTCCGAAAATGCGTAATAGGAATCCTCTCCACCGATGAAATGGACGTGGTGAGGGATCAAAAAACAGGGTAGCGACAATCCCCCAAATAACCCTTATCACTCTGTTTTTTAAAGAAAAAGAAGCTCCAACATGCGTGTCACTGTTTATCATAATGTATTTGAATGGTTATTGGAGTGCATCAATTAAATTAGCTGTAGCCGATGTAAGGGCGAAGTGCCGCTGAAAACAAATTCGTGCTCTTTCTTGCATCATTGCTCTAACACCCTGGTTTGTCGACATCCAGCGAAATAGCATATCGAATGTTCCTTCGATCGTATCATCGCCGATGATTGCCGCTTTTTCTTGTAGAATTTCAGCCTGGATGTTTACCTGGCTTGAAATTAGAACTGGCTTACCGCATGCTAGTGCCTCTACAACTGCGATCCCAAAATTTTCCTGATGGCTTGGCAGAATGAATGCTTCGCATCCATATAGTGTTGCCCATTTATCTGCGCCCGCAAGCATACCTGTAAATCGAACCTTTGCCTTTAGCCTTGGTCTTTCCGCCGTAAAATTCTGCAGCATCATCCCATAAGAAGAGTTCATTCCAGGTCCTGCAATTACAAGCTGGGGCACTTGTGTTGTATCATAAAGCAGTAGCAACTTGTCGTAAGCCTGTAATAGCAGGTCCACACCCTTTTTATTGTCAATCCTGCCGAGAAAGAGAATGTATTTTCCATATTGAACATCTGGGCAAATTTTACTGAAGTGTTCAATCATGCTGAACTCAAAACGAGGTGGATTCATAACACCTAAGCCAACTATGAGCTCCTTTTTCGGACGGTACGGCCGGAATGGTTGTCTGGCAAGCATACATTCTTGTTTACACGTAAAGAGCAAGCCATTAGAGTTGTTGACAATACTTCCTTCAATTACTTTCCAATACAACCAATTTCTAAGCGCTTTGGCTCTTCTCACTTTTGAACGTTGAAAATACGGGTCTAACATACCATGTGGCATAATGAAGAGATTTGGTATTTGTTCGTTTTTCTCTCGCCCGGAATCAACGAGGCTCTTATACTTTGATAGGGCCTTAGCAACAGCAAAACTGGAGTAGAGCCACAATCCATGAACGATTACGGTATCGAAGCGGCTGAAATTATTCAGGAGCCAGGGAATCAATGCGTCTGAATAACTCCACCTTCCGCTGGAGGGGCCAAGGTTGTTTACTCGATAGTTCACACCAGTTTCTTGCCTAACGGGTGCATCCAGGGTTAAAACCTCATTGTATATGCCTAATCTGGTAATTTCAGCGGCCATGGTTCTCACCGCCTGACTAACACCTCCTCTTTCCGGGTCAATCGTGTCTACTACATGCAGCAACTTCATATTTGGATTTTATACAACCTCTGAATATATTTTCTCGATCCTATTCAATGTAGATTCAAGATTAAAGCGTTTTGCATTCTCAAAACCAGCCTCCCTCCTGATAATAATAACATGTTCAGGTGCGGAGATGGCCTTTTCCACTACTTGAGCAGATTGATCGGCCCAAAATCGAACTTCTCGACCGCCCTTAGGTCTGCGGTCAATGTACAATGCGGCATTTCCGCCTACCTCAGTCATAGGTGCCTGGTTGGTGGTTATCACCACACATCCACAAGCCATAGCCTCTCCAATCGGCCAACCAAAACCTTCGGCTAAAGAAGGAAAGAGTAGTATTCGAGCACCGGAATATGCGTACCGAAGAAAATCATCATTTCTTCCGGTAATGAAATGGATATCTTTTCGATAGCGTGATCCACAAACGATTTCAATTAGTTCCTCAGATGGATAGTCGCCAACTAAAAGCAAGGGTACGTTAAAGTCGGTGATCAAACGCCAAGCACTATATATTTCAACAACTCCTCGCCTGTTCTTGTACCACTGATTTCCACCCACATGTAGGATGTAACCGTTGGACACCTTTATGCCGGTATTCGTGTGGATGTATGTTCTTGCCGACATAGGATCAAGTGGATAAAACTTATCTTTCAAGCCGTTATAAACGACTTCATTCATTATGTTGCGTTCTGCATGAAAATGCTTCAAATGTTCACTGGTCTTTTTCGAGACTGCAATGAAATTTTTTGCACGACAGAAGCCTCTTTTAATGAAATTCTGATAATACCGTCCCGTCCAGCTCGTAAAATTTTCTTCAATCAACCCTGAGGCAGATTGCAGTGCCAAAAAGTCGTGGCAATGGACTACATGCCTTTTCCTGCAAACGAGCGGTATCCAAGGTCCAAGTGCCTGATCAGTAAAGACAAATAAGGTATCCTTCTTACATCTACTAATTTTTAGGCGCACGATTGCTGGAAAAATGATAAACTGATCGAGATAGCCAAGCCATTTACGGGTTCCCCCACCAGCTGAAAACTTGGAGAATTCAGCCTCAGGTCGCCAAATTTGAACGTTGTGTCCTCGTTCCTGCATGCCGCTGTATAAGATGCTTGTAAAGTCATCCATGGAACGTAACTTCAGAAATAAGGGGTGTGCAAAAAATACGATATCCACGCTTCTAAATTCTTTAAAGTCGATGATGAGAATACGTTAATAGACCCTGGCTGGAATACCATGATTTTCGCGACTATGAAGACTTGCCAATGCTAAGCCTGTTACGATAATACAAAAACCTAATGAGGTCGGTTGAGCCCATCCGGCATGAGCGATTGAAAGTGCACCTACACTAGAGAGTATCCATGGTAAAACAACGCCATGTCTTGCCTTATTCAGGCTCATAATGACCAAACGGATCGCGAGTTTGAACCTTAAGAAGACGATTGCCAGTCCGAAAACAGGACCTATTTCCCCTATTATTCTGCCCCATTCACCTTCAGCAATCAAAAATTGTCTGCCGCCGGTTAATAGCATTGAGCCAACATTTGTGCCCATACCGACACCATTGCCGAAGAACGGCTGATTTGGAGATAACATGATGGCATGAATTAAGCCCCCGAGAAAACGGTCGAGAATAACGCCGTCCAGCCCCCCTTCGGTCGCATTCGCACTCTCGAATCGCGAGGTGAATGCTGCCGTAGCCGTACTAAAGTATGGGGTGAAACTTAGGATCACCAATGCACCAAAAATTGCAGCGATAATCAAGATCAATCCTCCAGTATACTTTGGATTAAGTAATATTGCTATAAATGCGAAAGACAAGGAAATTGTCAACTGAAATAGCAAAGTCCGGCTAATCGAAAATGGAACTGCAAGTAGAATGGCAATGCTTCCAGCCACCAGCAACATTCGGTTAATTTCCTTGACATGAAACCAAAAATAAATCACAAAGCACGCTGCGAAATTGAAAAAAAGTGCGGTCCCATTTGTAAATGAAAATGTCCCCGGCGGCCGATAAAAATTCATTGCACCGCTAAACCCACCACCGGCCTCCCCACCAACACTTTTGTTAATCCATGCTGTTTGCGGACTATAGAATTGGGTGATAATCAACATGACCATGGGAATACTGATAAATACTGTCCACCGACCAAGCTTGAGTATGTCCTCGCTATTTAACACCCTGGCAATAACGAATATCAGCGGGAAATGCAACAGGAAAATGCGGGAGCCATAAATCGCAACAAACAGGTCACCATGTCCCACAAAGAATGCAGTATAGATCGCCAGAAATCCTATTATTGCTGTCGACATGGTATATTGGTTATATTCAATGTAACCTTGCCTCCAGGCAGCAATCAATATCCACAAGGCCAGAGGATCTCTTAGCACCAACAAAGGTCCAGATAGGGAAGGCAAAAACCACTTGCGCAATGCGCCGTCAAATAGGACTAAAAGAAAATAGATCCATACCGCAGTAACAATGCGGTCTTTGGCAATTTCCCTTTTTTCGATTTTGACATCTACCGCAGTATTTGTTTGGACACCTGCTGGATATTTGAGCGTATTCATCTGTATAAACCGTAAATGTTTCAGGGGTTAGTCTAGCTCGCGGAATGTTCCAGAAGTTCCGAAACAATGTGAGACCCATAGGCCTCCCAGGTGTAGTTAGCGGCATGTTTTTGTGCGATACGCCCCATCTCCTTTGCTTTAGATCTGTTTTCCAAAAACCAATGGAGCTTATTTGCGATTGCCTCTGCTGAACGTATTGGAACCAGAAACCCTGTCTCTCCTTCTACTATTAAGTCTGCGCCCCCAGTATTTGGGGTGATGATTAAAGGAAGCCCTTGACTCATGGCCTCCTGCATCACCAAGGCGCGCCCCTCAACAATTGAAGGCAAGCATAACACATCGCAGGATCGCATAAGATCCAGAACTTTATGATGAGGCCGGTTTGTCATATAGGTGAATGATGGAAGTTGAGCGCGGTAGAATTCCAGTGGAGCCGTTAAAGAGCCCATGACGACCAGCTCTATATGAGGGCTATTCACCAACTTTAATGCTTTGAACAGATCTCCTAAACCTTTCCTTTGGGACAATGACCCCACAAACAACACTCTTAATTTTCCTTCATTAGCTGAGCGATGGGCACTTATGTTTGCTATTGAGCAATCAGGTGAACCAAAAGGTGACACAATAATTTGTTTTGTTTCCGCCCAGTCTGGAATAGACTCCTTTACAAACCCACCAGGCGTAACTACCACATCTGCCAATGCCATTTCCTGGGTTTTACGTTCAAGTTTTTCCTCGGAGTCGTTTATACCTCCGCCTAAAGTCACCGCCCAACAAGGAAGTCGATCTGCTTCTTCCTGCATTAGCAATCGCCCGGTTTCCCAGTATGCAATTGGTAAATCATAAATACAGGTTAGTCCGCGCTCCTTGGCTCGTTTAAATGTCTGCAATGAACCATCTTCATATCCGTATACGGCACTTACTTGCTTTTGCTTTCCTAATCTGCATACCCGCGATGCCACTTCATGGTCTAATTTTCGGTACACAGCATCAATACCCGCCCAGGAATTTTCCTTTGTTGTGTATCTTTCAAGGCCAAATTTAGGAAGTAAGATTCGTGCCAGTTCCACTATCGGGTGTGACTTTAACAGGTTTGACGAAACCGGAAAATGCCGCCTAAGAAGTTGCTCCCTAATATTGGAGCTCATAAAGTTTAGCCATTTAGAACCGGAGTGAACAGCAATCGTGGTATTAAACTCCGCAAGCATATTCGTGCGTTCTAAAGCGCTTATAACTGCTCGGACGTTTGCGTTTCCGGTCGGATGAGCCATGAGTATTTTCATCTCTTTAGGTTAATATTCAAAATATACGGGCTCGAAGCACATTAGGATCGAATCAGTTGGCTCTGAAAATTGAAAAACTCAATTTGTTCTGATCTCCCGTATAATATTGAGCGCCATATTTCTTAGAATAGGCAAGGCCTTCCCCGCTTACCACCCCATTAAACACAAGATGAAGGTTATTTAAACTTCCATCGTAGTTAAGTTGGTTGATAGACCTTAGCTGAGATTTGAGTGTATAGTTCTGGCGTAAAATAAATAATGTTGAATCACTATATTTTGTCAATATCAGGGCGTCCGTCACCAGTTCAACGGGTGGTGTGTCAACAAGGATCTCGTCAAAATGCTGGCGGAGCCAGGCAATAAGGTCATCCATTGCGGGTCGCTCTAACTTTTCCGAAGGATCTTCATTACTTGCTCCTGCGGATATTACAAAGAGATCTGGATGGGAGTTTGAAGACTGTACAATTTGTTCTTTAAACGCCTTTCCATCCAAATAGTCACTCAGCCCAAGTTGTTCGCGAAGCTGCAATGAATTGGCAAGCTGAGGCTTTCTTAGATCCGCATCCACAATTACCGTCTTGCGTCCGGCAGCTGCCATTACTGCAGCCAGATTTCTGCATATCATGCTCTTTCCCTCACCAGGAATTCCAGAAGTTAGCATGGTAACTTTGCCATATCCATTTCTACCGTTTATATGACTAAGTTTGGTCCTTAACGTTCTAAACTGTTCAGCCATCATTGTTCTTGAACTTGCTGCATCCAGCATCGTAGGCATTGACTTTTGGTAGGATAACTCACCGATCATCGGTACCTGCACCATTGCTTCAATTTCACTTGCCGTTATAACTTTATTATTCAATAGCTGTCTTGCAAAGATAACTCCAGCAGGAAATACCAAACCAAAAATGAAAGCCAATGCATAAGTGAAGTTTGCGTTGTGTGTTTCTGGAAATCCAAAATGTGCCTGATCTACAATTCTACTGTCGAGTAGCTTAGATGCATTATTCATCCCTGCCTCTTCTCGCTTTTGAAGTAAAAAAATGTACAGCTCTTCCTTAATACTTTGTTGGCGCTTAATATTGATATATTCTCGTTCCTGCCCAGGCAACTTCTTGATAGAATGCTCAAAGGTTTTGTTGAAGCCCCTAAGTTGGTTTCGGGTTGCTAATAAACTCCGCTTAATTCCTTTTATATTTTCCCTGATCGCGTTTTTTGTGATGCTGATTTGGCGGTTAATGGGAATAAATAAAGGATTTTTCTCGGGAGTATTCGATAGTAAGCGTTCTCGTTGGGTTTCAAGTTTGATAAGCTGATCAATTAGGGAAACCAGTCCTGGATCAGAGATCCCAGTAATCGCAGGTGCATTACCATCACTCACAGGAGAATTGATATATTTCTGAATTTCGTTAATGATTTCAAGCTGTACATTTACGTCATTCAACCTGGAATCATTAGATTTTACATTTTCCAGGTATACTTGAGACTCAGCAGACAAATTCGTGATTCCTCTACTACTTTTATACGTTTCAATCCGTTTTTCTATGTTGTTCAGCTCAGCCGTGATCGAATTCAGCCGGTCATTTAAAAAATTCAGGGTACTCTGGTTTACCTTGTTTTTATAATCTATGGAAGCCATATTGTAGGCTCTGATGACTCCGTTAATTACGTCTGCACCACGTTCAGGAACAGTCTCATACATACTTAGCAGTACAATGGCGCTTTGTTGGGTTTGCATTACGGCATTGAAGCCCGAAAGATAGCTCTCCGTAACAGCGCTTGGGTCTTCTACATAGATTCGAATTGTTTGGCCTAAGTATCTTTCAATGTTTTCAGTTGGTAAAAGTTTCCATGAGCCCCAGGTACTCTTAAGCGGTTCACCGAACGAATAGACAGTTTCCGACCTGGCTTGCTTTAAAGAGAATGATTTTTTATCGTGAATAATGATTTCCAGAAACTGCGTGGAATGGTCGCGTCGGGGCTCATTGATAACCAGCCTTACTGGAGTACTGCCGTATACATCAATCGGTTTGAAGTCGGCCATGGTATAATACGAAATTGCTAGATCCAGGTCTTTAACTACTTTCTCCATGATCGTTCTTGATCTTAGAATTTCAATTTCGTCTTCTACCTTTTTTGCCGCCGATAACTGTTGGCCTTCCATTTTTACGCTTGGGCCAACATTCTCATCATTGATCAAAATCTTCGCCTGCACTGTATAAATGGGCGTATCGGATTTTAAATAGACATATCCAGCCACTAAGCAAATCAAGATGCTGATCACAAAGTAAGGCCAAAAACGAAAATAGGCCTTGAATACACCGATTAGGTTTATCGGACTATGGTCAGATGGAGCATTCTTCAACCCTACGGGCAAGCTATATGGGGCGTTACTCATTTTCTCTTATTTTTAAATCGCAATCCGTTGGATCATCTGCCCCTGCTTAGTTATCTTTTTTACGTTATCGATTTCAACTTCTGTCGTCATGAAGTATCTTAAGGAGGGTAGTGAAACACGCACAGACTTTTTGCCGATTGAAATCACACTCCCTTCGATATCCGCAAAAGGCCCATTTATTATTTTAACAGGGTCCTGCACATTAAGCAAAAGCGGATCTAGTCTCACATTTACATAATTATTCAAAAATTCTTTGATGATGGTAATCTCCTTAGCTGGGATGATCGCAGGTCGACCAAGCCAGTACACGAAGTTAACAACCCCTAATACCTGCCGGATCTTGGCTAATTCCTTGTTTGAAATTCTAACAAATACGTAAGACGTAAAAAGCGGTTCTTCCACCGTTTTTTTACGGTCACTCCATTGTCGGACGACTTTGTTTAGGGGACAATAGTTTTCAATGTTAAGTTTGCTTAGTTGTTCTGCAACTTTCTTTTCCCAGCGTGACTTTGTGTACACGGCATGCCATTGATATTCCATAAAGCGTGGTTTGAGCGTAAGAGAATTATTATTTAGATTTAAAAATTATCGTGTGAGAAAAATTGCTGCAACCGATACGATAGACAATAGAAGACCTATCCGTTGGTAAGTTGGATCGAGTGAAGCAAACTTACTTTTTCCGGCTTCCGCGTAGATGATGTCGTTATTTCTAAGATAGTAATAGGGTGAATTAAATAAATCCTTAGAGCGAAGATCGACAGGGATGTACTCGCGCTCCCCATTCTGCTCGCGAATAAGAATTAAACGCCTGATTGCAGTAATATTTAAGTCGCCTGCCAGACTCAAGGCTTCAGGAATGGACAACCTAGTGCTTTGTACATTGAAAAGTCCTGGGTTACCAACGTCACCAATTATAGATATCTTGAAGTTCAGCAACTTCGCGATAACTACAGGTTCTTTCAGATAAGGCTGCAATTTGACCTGAATCCGCTCGCGTACCTGTGCAGTTGTTAAATTTGCCACCTGCATGGATCCAATTACAGGAAGTTGGATCTCTCCATTTTGGTCAACAGTATATCCGGCAGAACTTGCTGTGGCACCTGATACGCTGTTTGAAGCAAAGTTAAATATTGCTGATGATTCAGGATTAAGACTACTGATGCTGATCGCTAAAACATCTTCAGGTTGAATCGTAATCGGACTGAAGTTTTTGATCGGTTCCCGCGTTGTCGACTCTCGGTTAAGATCCTGGAAATAGGTCGCTTTCTTGTAAGAGTTGCAAGAAATAAATAGCAAGCTTATTAAAACAAGGAAGCTGGAAAGCTTAGTAAAAAATCTCATAATTATGTAAGTAGTTTGATTTGCGTTAATTTCTTCCTGATGCTGAGCATCACTGAGAATTTCTACTTCGACTGCATGGCTTCGCCCACTTTCAGTCACATTTACTTGTTGATCTGAAGGTTTGTTTTTAAAGCAACTAAAGACTTAATTGTTGTTAGTGAATTTACCTCATGTGTTATAAATAAAAGAATCAATTTAATTATTGTGTAAATACCTGCGTAATTCGAGAAATTTCAGGTGTACCTGTGTAATTACTTATGGTGAAGCTGTGAAATTCAGGGTAAAGTAGTCGTCGTTATCTGTAACTCCGTGTTCCACAGTGCATTTGACCCAAGTCTCAACGGACATTTGGAAGCCTAGAATCCGCCCATTTATCTACATTTCGAATCTTATTTCCAATTCTCCAGGCTAGCCCACCGAACCGACCTGAATTTAGCCCGAAACAAAATTTTAGAAATAGATGCTTTTGTTTAACATTTACGAAATGCTTGCCAGATACTTTCTACATCATAAGGCGCTTCCTCTATAAAGTCAGGCTTGCCAACTGCGCGCGTAGCGCCAGGAATATTAATATTGGTCTTTGTTAAATGTGCTTATGTATCCGGAAGCGCTGTAGCCGGCAAATATCCGAGTGCCACTAAATCCCTGTACTCCTTTACAGGTTTTGTATTTCCATTATCAAGCATTACCACATTCGTAGATAGGTCTAAAACATTTTGATAATCGTGGTCAGTAATGATAAAACCTTTGTCCTTAGCATGTTCTTTGATTAATGTTTTGATTACCTCAATAAACAATGGTGATATGCCACTGAATGGCTCATCAAGCAACAGATATTTTGCACCTGAATGTAGCATGATCACAATTTCGACCAGCCGCCGCTCTCCTCCAGACAACTGTCCAGGCTTATGCTTCAAAAAGGGCCTAACAAACTCGTTCTGCTTGACTCGCTGTCTTGATGCCTCGGTACAAATGCAGCTAATGATATCCTTAATTTTCACGTGACCTGGTAGGAAGCCTTCAAGTGGAAGGTATTGTATCATTTTATGGCTATTATACAACGAGCCGACTTTAACACCATCCACAGAAACAAACCTGTTCTCCGCCCTGATTGTCCCAAAAATGATCTTCATCAAAGTCGACTTCCCTGAACCATTTCGTCCAAGCAACCCGACAATCTGCCCGGTTTTACATGAAAGAAAAATGTCGCTAAGAAGCTGTGTGTCCCCAAAGTGCTTCCTAACACTATCGACATGTAACCCGTTCATAATAGCATAAAACTCAATCCCACAAGCGAACTGATGACAACTGTAGTTAACCAAAGAAAAGGCTTATTAAGTCCTTGGTTGTGGTAAAAATAGTATTCTCCAGGATATCTGATTTCATAGCTCAAATAATGGAATAGTGGAAGTAAAAAGAAAAAGGAGAAACCAAGCCCGCCGAAAAAATTAACCAGGGTCATACCGAAACTTGAGAGTACAGCAGAAAATAGGAGCGCTGGGAAAACAATCCTTTTATAGAACAGAAATAATCCTTTAATCGTGCGCATTATGCAAGAGCTTTAGCACAACAATATAGATATTTATGGTCGATAATTAAGCTTAAACCAATCTGCTGTTGTTTTAATTGCCTCCTCATAGGGAGTTGGAACAAATCCGTAGGCCTTTTCGAATTTTGCAGAACTAAATAGAAATGGGAATTCATCTTGATAGTTCATCTCATAAGCGTCACGCATAAATGGGTTAAACCAGCCGATCATCTTTAACAGCCATTTAGGTAACACCGTTACCTTATCTGAAGCGTTCATATATTTTGCCGCGATTTTAATGAACTGTCTACCGGTTGCAGCTGGTTGGACACTAGGCAGATGCCAGACCTGTCCATAGGCACTTTCATCATGGCTTAGAATGTCCAATGCACGAGCGGCATCCGGGATGTAGTTGTAGGACCTTGGTACATCTGGGTTTATAAACCATTGTGCTTTTTTCCCTTTAGCCATATTCGTAAAGACAAGAAGCCCTGCGGCACTTTTGTCTACGACTTCAGGTCCGTAGAAATCAACCGCCCGTGCAATAACCGCATTAATTTTGCCCGCTCGCATTTCTGATTGCAAGGTTGCTGCCACCTCCGCTCTAACTGCCCCCTTTTTACTCGATGGATGATAAGGTGTTTCTTCCGTGATCACACCATCTACTCTACCATACATATAAACGTTATCGAAAAATACTAGCTTGGCGTTTGATGCTTTACAGGCCTCTATAACATTATGAATTATTACAGGCCATTCTGCTTGCCATACCTTAGCATTATAGGTTATTCCAACAAGTAGATAAACGATTTCCGATCCCTCAACAGCCTTAAAGACCTGCTCCCGGTTAAGCAGGTTAGCCGACATGTTGTCCACGCCCGGTACTGATCTCGATGATCTGGATACCAATCTGATCTGATGTCCTTTCGCACTTAGAATTGGAAAGAGTGCATTTGCAATGGTGCCATTGGCACCAAGTAAAGTATGAAGTCCCATGTTCTTGTAAATTAAAGTGTTACTTTTGTTTGTTACTTTACAAATCTACAAGTAAGGTCAACATCGAAATTGTAAGAAAACGAATGATCTATGAAATATGCTGGTCATAAATACACCGCATCGGCAGCTCTTTCAGCATTGATAGAATACATCTATACGATCTCTATCCCTGATCATGCAGAAGCACAGCTTTATCACATCGCGCCAAGCTTGGAGCGAATGATTGTATTCAGCTTTGGCAGCACCTATCAATGTGCGGCGGGTCCAGACGCAGCTTTTAAGGATGTTTCCGCCCGCGTTGTGATATTAGGGCCAGTGCGTCAGATGTTCAATGCCTTGCTTACTCCGGGATCTGATTTGCTGGTTTGTTGTTTCATCAATGATGGTTTTTATCGACTTGAATCCTCGATAGGCTCCAGTAAACTATTGGATGAATTGAATGTCCTTTGGAGTGCCTTGAAGGAGGTATTTCAGGATGAAGACCGGATAGATGTACTAAATGCGTACCTGCTTGCTCATGCCGCTTCATCGGATCCGGAAGTTCATTCATTGGTAGACAGCATTACAGAAATCCATCATTCCAGTTTGAATCCTGTTGATGTCGTTGCTGCTAAAGCTTCCGTGTCATCGCGCACAGTTCAGATGCGCTTTAAAAAATATGCCGGATACTCTTCTAAGGCTTTACTTCGGTATCTTCGCTTCAAGCGGCTGATCGCATGGCTAGTCGTTAATCATACATCAGAATTCAGTTGGATGGACCTCGTCCTGAGATTTGGCTATCATGATCAAAGCCATATGATCAAGGATTTTAGATACTTCACAGGATTATCACCAAACAAGCTGTTGCAAATATGCCGGCAAGAAAATCTTTGTCTTAGCAGAGATTACCTGGAACACCAGGTAACACTGCCAGCAGCAAATCAGGACATCGACTGACGCCCGGTAAAATAATTCAAAATATATTTTGCATCTGATATAATATTGATGTTTATCCGGCGTAATATTACACGAGAGCGTTAATTAAATGGAGCGGTAATGGTCGGAGATCATTGCCGCTTCTCTTTTCTGCCAAGTC
The DNA here is from genome assembly GCF_059278965.1 of Pedobacter sp. NEAU-ZC8. Taxonomy (NCBI): domain Bacteria; kingdom Pseudomonadati; phylum Bacteroidota; class Sphingobacteriia; order Sphingobacteriales; family Sphingobacteriaceae; genus Pedobacter; species Pedobacter sp. NEAU-ZC8. The sequence continues at coordinate 195,616 of NZ_JCAJXC010000003.1, read as the reverse complement.
GACCTTGAATCACGCGCCTGAATCTACCCAAGGTGCCAAGTCTGTTTCCGATACTTTCGATCACATTGTCCTTTGCAGGCTGAATATCCGCAAGGTCAAGCCCCATATCCAGCTGCTTTGGATAGATAATTAAAAAGCTATTTTGATCAAAGTAGGTGATCAAATAATGAGGCAATTTATTTAGCTGCCTCAAATAGGAAACATGACCTTTCCGCGAGGATACAATAACAAACAAATCATTCTTTCTGATTTCACGAGAAAAGATTAAGAAGTCATCCCAGTCATTAAATTCTTTAAACATCATGGAAAGTTGAGGGGAAATGCGCAGCCCGGCCTGCCGAATTTGCGTTAATGTCCGCTCCGCCCCATAGAATGTTGTCGAAAGCGCACTGTGTTCAGCCAAGGTAATAATGTTGCTGAGCCAGTGGATAAATCCAGGTTCCAGTTCCGCATTTGGCGGCACCACAACCAGCATCCTCTTTATGGTATTTATGGGCTGATGTGGCTTATAGATATGAACTGTTTCGCGTACTCGTTTCAAAATGTTTTCTGCTTTAAGCCCTAGGAAATCATCTCTGCCGGCATTCTGGTGTAATCCAATGACGACATCCGTGATGTTGTATTCCTTAATCGTATATACAATACCATTGCTCGCACTTGCATCAAATCGGGTAAGGGGAATGATCGTATTATCTGTAGCAGAAGCATGATTTATTGCTCGATCGAGTAGCTTTTTCCCTTTTTCATGGCTTGCACCATCTATAGCTTCTTCATTTACCACATGCAAGGCAAAGATGTCGCTCATGGCTTTCTTAGGTTTCAGCATAAGTCCAAGGTCTACGATGCTCGCGACACTGTCTGGATAAGCCAACGAAAGTAGTATCTTCCTGTCGCCTAATTGGGGAATGTTCTCCTGAACATCATTGGCTTCTAATACTAGTTTGCTCGATGCACTTTCTACGACAAAGGAACTTACCGCACAACTTACCAGAATCAGTAAAATTGTTCCGTTTAATACATCTTCGTTCAAGAGCCTTATTGGTTCACCGGTTGGTGCTTCTCCAATGATAATGTTGTAGCCAACGAGTATAATGGCTAATGTCGCTGCAGCATGCGAGGTACTCAGTCCAAATATCAAGTTACCCTCTGTTTTACTTAGCTTGAATGCCTTTTGAGTTGCTTTAGCAGCGATGTACTTGGTTATTATAGCTACCCCGGTAATCACCCCCGCAACTTTCATCGCCCCCCAACCGCGTACAATTATAGATACATCAACCAGCATTCCAACCCCTAAGAGAAAAAATGGTATGAACAAGGCATTCCCAACAAAGTTAATACGATTCATCAACGGAGAGGAATGTGGAACAAAGCTGTTTAGAACCAACCCCGCAAAGAACGCCCCGATAATTGCCTCCAGTCCAGCGGCTTCGGCCAGGAAAGAAGCCAGAAAGACCGTGGCAAGTACAAACACATATTGTGAAACACTATCTTCATATTTCTTAAAAAACCATCTGATAACGACCGGAAATAAGAAGAATACAATACAAACGAACACTATTGAGGAAAGGCCAAGCTGAATCCAGAAAGCTCCTGAAACATCATCTTTTGTAATGCCCGCAACACCTGCAAGGATAAGTAAAGCTAAAATGTCGGTGATCATCGTCCCCCCTACAGTAAGCGTGACAGCCTGTTTACTGGCAAGTCCATACTGACTGGCAATTGGATAAGATACGAGCGTATGGGTAGAAAACATCGATGCAAGAAGCAGCGCAGAAAGAAATCCGTAACCAAGTATATAGTAGCAGGCTAAGATCCCGACCGTTAAGGGTAGCACAAATGTAGTAAGCCCAAAGAAAATAATCTTGTTCCGGTTTTTTTTGAACTCCGAGAGATCAATTTCCAATCCAGCGAGGAACATGATATACAGCAAACCAACGGTACCGAATAATACAATGCTACTGTCCCGCCTAAGGAGATTCAAACCATGCGGACCGATGATCACCCCGGCTAAAATCAGCCCAATAATATGAGGAACCTTAATTTTACTAAAGATGATCGGAGCAAAAAGAATTATAAAGAGTACAATGGTGAAAATGATCACCGGGTTTGCAAATGGCAACGAATAGTCTATGTTCAATAATATCATAAATATCCGATTCTATAGTTTATTCAAGTTTAGCCTGTAGAAGATCTTACATCCTCCTGCTTGGGTAACCTCGCGGCGTCCAACCATGACTCCACCTTCAGCTGGTGTCAGGACAATTGAAATTACAGTTCCGGTTGCCTGGTTGTCCGCATTCAACTGCAATTCACTCCCGTTATAGAGTCCGGTGTAAAGCGTATTTACAGCCCCATTAGTCATCCCCTCAACAATGAACAGGTCATTTCTGTACGACAAATTCCATTGCTCATTCCTTACGTCTCCTATTGCTGAGCCGGAGCAATTGGTCTCAACACAGGTCATCTTAACCTGCCATTTGCCGGTAAGGTTTGGGTTAATAATGCCTTCAGGAACATTGCTGTTTGTAGTATCCAACATTTGCTCTCGTTTTTCCAACTCCTGAGCTTTAAGATCAAGCTCGCGTTCCTTAACCAAAAGCGAGTCCCGCAGTTTTTCAAGCGCAATGCCTCGAGCTTTCATTTGCTGCGCTTCCTGATTGTTGCAACTGAACATGATAAATGAAAAAAGTAAAAGATAAATCTTTTTCATACGTTCTCAATTTTTATATAGGCCTCTGTAAATATTATAACTTAACGTAAAACTTGGCACTTTGTTGGCTAACGTGGTATGTATCCAATTTATTTCCAGCAAAGTGGATTGAAAATTGTGAAATACAGGTACAACTAACACCTATACCATGAAAAAAATCAAGCTTTTCTCCTCCCTTGATACGGCAATGCTTCAGGCTGATATTAACAGCTGGTTGGCTGAAAACAAAGATGTTCATATTCTCGAAACCAACTTAACGAGCCTGACTTCTGCAAGCAGGGGCATTCATTCAGACAGCGCAAAAGCTGAATATGCTTTTTACATCCTCTATACTCCGGCGACTGAAAGTGAAGAGGAAAGTGTAATTGCTGCGAGCAAACAACTGCCAGAGGAACTTACACAGGTAATTACGAATATCTCCGAGGCAAATTAATTGCATTTTACTTTTTTATTTTATCACTCAAATATCGTCGAACTGGAAGATCATAAAACTTCATGGTCAAGTACGCAAAAAGCAGCAGCAAAAGCAATCCAACGATAACTATAACGCCAAGAAAAAATCCCTGAGGTTTGTTAGCGGTGTAATAATGCAAAAACATAAACATCACGGCATAGTGGGTCATATATAGCGGATAAGATATGTCTGCAGATAACTTGCATATGTTCTTAGCCGCCAAGCCCGTTATTGCACCGGCACCCAACATAATCATCAGCGGAAAATATACCAGAACAATGGCAAGCTCCGCTGGCCAGCCCCAGTTTGAAGGCATCAGAAATGCAATACTCAACAAAACCGTCATACCCAGAAACCCGAGTCCGTTTCGAAGAATCAGGTTATAACGAAAAATGAGCATGCCTGCCAGAAAAGAATAGGAAATCCGAGCTGCGCCATCCCAAAAGTTTGATCCAGCCCATCCACCTAACAGCGAGCCGGCACTGGATGCAACATAATACAGCCAAGCTGCCGAGAATACGAGCAAAATCAACAAGATTTTGCGAGGCAGTCTAACCAAAACTAATGCATAAACAATATTCGCAATGTACTCCCAGAACAATGACCATGAAGGCGCATTCAAGCCAAACAGGTTAAAAAACCGGTCTTCCATCACTGGAAAAGGAATCATCAGCATCGAGCAGATAAAAATCAACATAAGCCGACCAGCACTGTAAGCTTCTGGATTTCCGCCGAATGGGTCAAACAAAAAGGCCAATAATCCTAAAACCGATCCAAATACAACCAAAGGATGTAACCTGATTATTCTTGCCTTAAAAAAGGTCGACAAACCCATTTTTTTAAGCCGGTCATCGTAAGCATAGGCCATAACAAATCCCGATAAACAAAAGAAGAAATCAACCGCCATAAATCCGTGCCCGATAAAATTCTGGCTGGGATCCGGGTATATGATTTCCATAAAATGAAAGATTACAACCGCTATCGCGGCCACCCCGCGTAATCCATCTAAGGTGTCAAAATGATGTTTCGACGGAAGGGTTTGGGTTCTGGCACTGGGGTCAAACATGTATATTCATTAAGTTTTGCTGCAAGATAACAATCCTGAATTGAACACCACAAACTTACAGCAGCCATTTCGCTCTATGATGATCTTCACAGATCCGAAGGCGCTAATCACCAGGTGTTAAAGCTGCGCTATAATTTACTTATTTTTTGGCGGGTCTGTACGAAACGGTACCGCAGGAAGTCCGGCGCTATTAACCAGGTTGCAGACAGGATTGTCTGCCCAAGCATATCTTACCGCTACGGGATTGGCTACGCCGGGTGCGGACACAATCACATTATTACCTTGTATACTTGCTTCCGCCCAATGGAACTTGCCGTCAGAGCCAGCTATAGCAAAACCCTTTACTTCTTTGCCATCGCTGGTCTTCAATCCTTTCCCTGTCTCTTCAAAAGTAACACGCAGCCGCTGCCCTTCAATTTGATGGTTTTTGTAAACCGGGCTTTGTGCCTGTATATTCTGCTGATAAACCTGCTTCTTAGCCAGCAACGCCAGGCGCCGCCCAACCTCCTGTTTGTTCTTTGGATGGATATCATCGGCCGCACCGACATCGATAATTACAGCCATCCCCGTATTAGGTTCCGATAACGTCATCGTTTGTGCCTCCCGTAACGCTGCCCAGTCACTTTCGCCGGGCATCTCCTGGCGTTTCATGTAGTTTGCGAGCTGTACATACAAAAATGGCAAATTACCCTGGCCCCATCTTTCGCGCCAGTCTCTGATCATCATTGGAAATAAACTTCTATATTCATCTGGAGCAGATGCATTGTCTTCTCCCTGATACCAAAGGAATCCTTTTGCACCATACGAAACAATGGGATTGATCATCGCATTGTACAGGTAACTTGGATAGCGATGATAGTTCTTTATGGTCGGTAGAGATGCCTCCAAATCAGTCATGAATTTCCAGGTGCCTGCCAAACTGAACCGGGTATTTCCGGCGCTAACGTACATACCATCGGAAGCGGGATTAAAGCCGCCTCCGCCCCATAGGAAAGCCATTCGTACGGCGACTACGTTTCTGCCCTTCTTAAGCAAGCCTCTCGGTATGGTATACTTATGACTGAGATTGGCGTTCCATACCGTTTTTGCGATCTCCTGCCCGTTGATATACACAGAGTAGTTCATCTCGGGATGTCCAAGTTCAATGCTCAGGTCCACTGCCTCTGGTGCCTCTGGTATATCGGCGCCCACAGCTAGCTCTTTTCTAAGCCAGACAATGCCTTCATAGCCCGGCATATTCATGTCCTTAAGTGTTGCTGGCATCTCGATGGTTCTCCAATGGCTATCGTTGTATGCCATACCAGTTACGCTGCTGACAATCGAAGTGTCGGCCTTATAAACAATGTCCCAAAATTTAAGAAGATCCAGGCTGTCTTTGACAAAATGAGCCGCTGTAATAGAATCGTTCGTCATCACCCGCGACTTTGTTATGGGCGACTCGAGCAATTTGGGCCTGCTTGTCCAGGCTTCAACCGGTGTGCCACCCCAGGTTGACTGCACAATGCCGATCGGCACCTTTAAGTTTCCATGCAGCGATCGTGCAAAGAAATATGCGACCGCCGATGCAGTCTTAATACCAGCAGTATCCATCGAAACCCAGGATCCGCCAGCCAATGTATCCTGTGGGACTACTTGCTTGGCATGTGGCACATTGAAAAACCGTATTGCTGGATAGTTGGCGTTTTTAATTTCCTGCTCCGCATTTTGGCTCTGCGACACTTGCCATTCCATGTTGGACTGACCTGAAGCAATCCATACATCCCCAATTAAAATATCCTTAAATGTCAAAGCTTCCTTTGTACTTTCTTCCCCAGACACCGACATTACATATGGCCCCCCTGCGTTCATTGCTGCCATTTGTACCCGCCACTTGCCATCTCTTCCAGTTCTTGTATGATAACGCTGCCCAGCAAATTCAATGGTAATTCGTTCACCAGCTTTTGCACTCCCCCAGACCGGGATCGGCTTGGTCCGTTGCAGAATCATGTGATCACTGAAAACCCTCGGCAGGCGGAGCTGTGCAAGAGCTAAATTGCCCGTTCCCAGTAACGCAATCCACAGCAAGAGTTTTCGAATGAAGTAAAAAGATGAACGCATATTGTTGTAATTTAAATTTGATGTTCAATATACATAATTGATATAAGTACAGGTCCAATTTGGAGGTCGTTAATTGAATTTGGCATATACATTGGAACAAGTTGCAAACGATTGGTCATGAGCTATTTTGTAGATGAAAATTCTATTGTCCGAAGAATATGGGGTAAAGGCGACACCATATTATTTATTTTCGCTGGTGCTTCTGCCGAATTTGCGCTAAACAAGGCTGTAGATTGGCTGTACTTTACAGGTCGTCTCCCTGCGGATCCACTGGGCAGATTGTTCTCAACCGTTTCTTACGCGCGCGGCATTGTTTTCGCTGAATATGAGCAAGCATTGCAGGTTATAGACAGGATCTCCCACATTCACAAAACAGTTGAAAATAGCCGTGGAGCAGAAATACCAGCATGGGCCTATCGCGATGTCTTATTCATGTTGATTGACTATTCCATTAGATCTTTTGAACTACTGGAGCGGAAACTTAAGCCCGAGGAAAAGGAAGAGGTTTTCGAGGTCTTCAATCGTATGGGTATGCGGATGGGGATAGAGAACTTACCATCTAGTTATCACGAATGGTTACCCGCACGGCATCAACATCTGCAGCAGGATCTTCAGAAAAGCGGCCTAACTACAGACCTGTATAAGCAGTATCGAAAACACCTTGGTACAATCCGGTATTGGATCTTAAAGCAAGCACAATTGCTGGTGGTGCCTGAAAAGGTTCGTGGGGAACTCAACTTGGGCAGGTTACAACTATTAAAGCCAATGTTGGTGCTGTATAAATTCAGCAGACTATTTAAGCTGGATCAACGCTTGAGGAACATTATTCTTCCTAAGGATTACAAGGCACAAATCGTAGACTTAGATGTTATTCAAAGCCGTTAACCGGTCCGGGTCAGCTATTTTACGAGATCTTTGTATATCGCAATTCGATGGGTTCTGAGCTGATAAGGGATCTTCTCTTTACTGTCGCTTTTCTGAAACCCAATTACACTAGAGCTTTTTTCTGGCATATGGCAGTCAATGCAGTTTTGCTTGAGCACCGCCTCCCCTACACCTTTTAACTTGGGATGGTTGTCAGCCTCATGACAGGTCATACACTTGTTCGAATATAGGGCAATGTTCTTTGGCTTATCATCATGGATATCATGGCAGGAAATGCAGTCGGCCTTCCCAACAATAAAGCAGGGACTGGCTTTGAGCAGTTGCATCTGGTTGCCGTGTACATCGGGTTCACCGCCATTAAAGGTGTTAAACTGGGGGATATGGTTCAGTGTATCTCCCGGCTCAAAGGCGAACTTTGATCCGTTGGCTTGAACTTCAGTACCTGAATGGCATAAACCACACATGTCTAACCTTCGACTTAAAGGCAGATCCTTATAGCTGATCATGTGCGATGGCCGCTTCTCTTCTGGATTATCAAGGTGGAATTCTACGTGTTCGGCAGCAGGGCCATGGCACCGCTCGCAATCTATACCTGAGATCATTGAGCCTTTTACAAATTGCTCTTCTGCGTTTAATCTATCCGGTTGCTGTGGCTTTTGTTCAATATAGGAGCTATGACACGCTAAACAACGTGCAATTATCGGCCGTCCAAAGTAGATCTGGTCATCAGGAAAACCAGGACTGTTTACCCACTGATGTGCTCTGCTCAGGTAGTTCAGTGGCATTTGCATCATCTGATCTCCATACCAGAAACCAAAAGTGAAAGCCCGGTTGCCAGATCCAAAAACAACTTCAGTACGCTCCGCTTTAACTTCACGACCATTCACGTACGCAACCTGGTACAGGCTGCCATTCCTTTTCTCAATGCCCACTCTTGTGCCTGCATTAAAAATAAACTCACTTACCGGTAAGGCTAAACTGTCCAGATATTTACCATCTCTTACCGTTCCACTGTCAGCCAGCAGATCCCTGGAAGTTCTGAAATGAGCATTATGAGCAAAATTGCTACTGAGGTCCTGATGACATTTCATGCAGGCCGTACTCCCGGCGTAGGCCACCCCTCGTGGATCGCTGCTTTGTATTTGTGTGCATTGTACAATGACAATAAGTACAGTCGTTAAGACAAATAGCAGTAGGACGAAACGCCGTTGACGCATGAAATATCTGGTTTATTTGGGTCGGTAAATGGTTGGTTAAATTACAAATATTTTAAAATAAACCAAGTCCTGCTGGAATGCCAGATCCCGCCCTTCGGCTTCCGCAAACAAATTTGTTTTCGTGGATGTTAACTTTTAACTATGGCAAAGACAAAGAACTACCTTCCTATAGAAGACTACGGGATTATCGGGAATATGAAAACCGTTGCAATTGTCTCCTTAGAGGGCGCAATAGACTTTATGTGTTTCCCGAGTTTTGACTCCCCAACAATATTTTCCAAGCTGTTGGATCATGATAATGGCGGTAGTTTTTCTGTTACCCCACAACTTAGATTTAGTAGAACAAAACAACTCTATATTCCAGGTACGGCAATATTACTAACCAGATTTTTCTCCGATGAAGGGATATCTGAAGTCACCGATTACATGCCGGTAACTGGAAATAATGGAAACAGCTTCTGCGCCATTGTACGTAAAATAAAAACCATCAGGGGGAAAGTTACCTATAAAATCAGATGTGAACCTCGGTTCGATTATGCCCGTGCAGCACACGACATTCACCAAAAAGGTGCTAACGAACTGAATTTTTGTGCGGTTAACGACGGCGACGCTATGGTTCGACTACTCGCAGACTTTCCATTGCAGCACAATGAAAGAGACGGCTTCGCGGAGGTCACGCTGAATCACGGTGAAGAAGCGCTCATTGTGCTGGAATCTGTAAAACGAACACAGTCAGATCTTTTACATGATCTGGAATTTTATCAACATAAATCTTATCAGGATACGGTTCATTATTGGAAAAAATGGATCAGCAAATCTACCTATTCCGGCCGGTACACAGATCTCGTCGTACGCTCAGCAATTACACTGAAGCTTTTAACCTCTACTGAGCATGGCTCCATGGTCGCTGCACCTACATTCAGCATCCCGGAAAGCATGGAAGGAGATCGCAATTGGGACTACCGATTTACCTGGATTCGAGACGCTGCATTTACCATGTATGCCTTTCTTCGCCTGGGATTCACTGAAGAAGCTGCAAGTTTTCTTAAATGGATTCAGCTGCGTTCAGCCGATCCGGTGCTGCACCTGATGTATGCCATAAATGGCGAAAAGGTCATGGAAGAAACTGAGCTGGAGAACTTTGAAGGCTATATGGGGCGTGGAAAGGTGAGGATTGGAAATGCCGCACGTGACCAGTTTCAGATGGATATCTATGGCGAACTTATAGACACCATCTACATCTATAATAAGAATCATACGAAGATCAATTATGAACTTTGGCTTACCATTCAAAAACACATCGACTGTGTTATCGATTACTGGGAGAAACCCGACCATGGTATTTGGGAGTTTAGAAATGGAGAAAAAGAGTTTTTGCACAGCCGGCTGATGTGCTGGGTAGCTATGGATCGCGCAATTAAAATAGCCACAGATCGCTCCTTCCCTTATCCAGGTCCGGAATGGAAATCCATCCGCGACAAAATTTATAAAGATATCTATGATGGTTTCTGGAATGAAGAACTCGGTGCCTGGGTGCAATATAGAGGCGCAAAAGTTGTGGACGCTTCTGCCCTGCTCATGCCACTTACACACTTTATAACTGCTGACGAACCGCGGTGGCTTTCCACCATGCGCGTGATTGAAGAACAGCTTAGCACAGACGTGCTGGTTTATCGCTATCATAGTGAAGATGGCCTCAATGGAAAGGAAGGCACTTTCAATATGTGTTCTTTTTGGTTTATAGAAGCACTTGCCAAGAACAAGGAAACCGACAAAGCACTGGAGTACTTTGAAAAAATGACTGGATATGCCAATCACCTGGGCCTGTTCAGTGAGCAGATTGGAAAACGCGGTGAACACCTCGGTAACTTCCCTCAAGCTTTTACCCACCTGGCCTTGATCAGTGCAGCCTTGGAACTGGATAAACAGCTTGACCGGATTTAAGTTGAACTATTTAAAAACTTAACTGTTATCGAAATATGAACGAAATGGACGAATTTGAGTTTGAAGCTTCAGAACAACCTGAAGAGGCTTTTCATATTGAGGTAGATCTCTATGAAACAGGTGATCATAGTAACTTATTGGTGGTACCATGTAATGACACCTATATCGTGGTTTCGGGTGATGAACACCTCTGTACGCTGCAGAAGACCTGTGATGCACCTGAATGTTGGGAACAAACAGACGGACTTGTAGAAGATGAGCTGGTAGAACGTTTGGGATTAGCGATTAGTGGTTACATCAGTCAGCTGTAGGACCATCTGCCACTAATCGCTAATATTTTGGTTGTGATGTTTGCTTAATGTAAGCGAACAACCTGGCCTGTTTTTACAGACTCGTCACTTGCAAATGCAACCATCAAACTATTGATCGCGTCTGCCGTCGGCTGACTAAGATCAAGATCTTCTTTTATTGCCTTTAAGAAGTGACGCTGTTCCCTGTTGCAGAGTTCCTGATGGTCTGGTTCATCACTAAGATCAATCCAATCATCTGGTCTGGAGAACTCTTCATGCTCATCCAGATCTGCGTAATGAACTTTCAGCGATTCTGTTTTGGTATGTGCATCGATAACATCTGAGTTTCCAGCGGATGCTGCTTGCTTTGCCACGATGGATACTGCGCCTTTTGGTCCAAACACATCCTTTACAAAGAAAGCCGTTTCACTGATCATCGGCCCCCACCCTGCCTCATACCAACCCACAGAACCATCCTCAAAGCGAATTTGCAGGTGTCCGTAATTGTAATTTCCAGCCGGGATTTCTTCTGTTAAACGTGCACCAATTGCAGTAACTTCCACGGGTTTCGAGTTCGTCATCTGACACATAACATCAATGTAGTGAACCCCGCAGTCAACGATAGGACTTAAGCTCTTCATCAGATTACGATGAACTGTCCATTTAGAACCCTTGCTTTGCTGGTTTAGGTTCATCCGCATAACTAAAGGTTTACCCATTTCCTGTGCAACCTCAATGAATTTTTGCCAGGATGGATGATAGCGTAAAATGTACCCTACCAAAAGTTTACGATTAAATTTAACTGCCGTCGCTGCCACACGCTTAGCACCTTCAAGGGAATCTGCCAGTGGTTTTTCAATGAACACGTGACAACCTTGTTCCATTGCCCGGATCGCAAAAGCTTCATGGGTATCCGGATAAGTTGAAATACAAACTGCATCGGGCTTTGTTGCAATAATGGCTGTCTCAAAGTCGGAGAACAATTCATATCCCCCGCCCAACTTGTCGTTTAGTTTATTTTTGCTAGTGCCGGTTGACACCAGACCGCAGATTTCAAAGCCATCCAAAAGGTGGTATGCCATGGCATGTGATGCACCCATGTTTCCGCAGCCAACAACCAGTACCCTAAGGTTCTTAATTTCTTGTTCCATATTATGCTTTTATGCGCCGAGGCTCCAACCCTGGCGGTATTCTCTTTTAACAAATTGATTTACTTCATCGAAGTTCGTTACCCGTAGATTTTCCTTATCCCACAGTAGTTTGATGTCACGACCAGGATAAGTAAACCGCTTTCCATCCGCTGTTGGCTTTTGAACGTCTGTTCCCCTGATGGCCAGGTTTGCGATCAATAAGGTTTCGGTAAGTGGGCCAGCGATCTCAAATGGAGAACTTAACTGCATTTTGCCATAGCCGGCGATGCAAGCTTCCACCCAGGACCAATAATGTCCGTCAACGCTACCTGGAACACGTTCCACGCTTTGTTTTACCCGCACCTCATTCGTGCGTGATAAAGGAAGCAGTCGTGGATTTGCCCCGTATACGTCACAGATCATTTTGCCTTTGGTACCTTCGAAAAGCACGCCATTTGCTCCGAACGCCTCGTTTGGGGCAAGTTCCTCAGGTCTTTCGGGCTTGATACCCCCATCCATCCAGTGGATTTTCAGATCATCCTTAGTCTTTTTCGTTTTTTTGAAAGTCATGATTATATGACTTGAAGGTGGACAACTGTCTGGGAAATAGCCACGTTTAAATTCATCAACATAGATACTTCCAACGCTGCATTGTACTTCTATTGGCGTATCAAGTTCGAGAATGCGAAACGGGGGCTCTACAAGGTGTGCACCCATATCCCCGATTGCCCCGGTGCCAAAATCCCACCAGCCGCGCCAGTTAAATGGCACCAGCTTTTCTACATAGGGGCGGTAGGGCGCACTGCCCAACCAAAGATCCCAATCTAATTCGGAGGGCACCTGCCCAGATGTTTGTGGCCACAAAATTCCCTGGGGCCAGGAAGGCCGGTCAGTCCAGCAGTAAACGTCCTTTACCTTACCGATGACACCGCCATTTACCCAGTCCTGTAGTTGCCTAACGCCGTCACCTGAGGCACCCTGGTTACCCATCTGGGTAACAACCTTGTAACGCGCAGCCGCTTCCGTCAGTTTACGTGCTTCATAGATGTCGTGCGTCAAGGGCTTTTCTACATAAACATGTTTACCCAGCTGCATGGCAGCCATCGCAATCATCGCGTGGTTATGGTCTGGCGTTGAAACCACCACAGCATCTATGTTTTTGCCCTCACGATCTAACATCTCCCTGTAGTCTTTATAATACCTTGCATTAGGAAAGTTTTTAACGGTTGCAGCGGCACGACGGTCATCAACATCACACAGGAATGAGATGTCGGCTTTTCCGCCTTTATAAATGTTGGCAATGTTGCTTTGACCTTTGCCTCCAACACCAACTCCAGCGACCTGAAGCCGGTCGCTAGGTGCCGTAAAGCCGTTTCCGCCAAGTACATGCCTTGGCACAATCATAAAACCAGCGGCCGCCAAACCCGCTGTTTTTATGAAATTTCTTCTTGAACTTAAAGCTGAATCTTCTTTCTTTTCAGTCATTTTAACGATTTCTATTTATCGGGTGATTATTTTTTACTTAGATCTTTGATTCTGATATTTTTGAATTTCACCGGCGAACCGTGACCTAAAAAGCCAATATGTCCACTGTCACGCTTAAGGCCCGGATGTGGCTTACCATCAGCAGCACCATTCTTACGTGCCTCAGTAATATCAGCATCCAGGATCTTGGTGCCGTTTAGGATCACTTGGATCTTAGGTCCCTTTACGATAACTTCCTCATAGTTCCACTCACCAGTTGGCTTTAGGAAGCCACGTTTGGCAGCAGCCGTTCCATAAATGGACCCATGATATTGGTATACATGCAGGTCTTTATAAATTGGAGCATCATTATCAAGAATTTGCAACTCCATACCCTCATATGCGGCGTCGCCTTCAAGCGGTGCCCGGATGCCCAAACCATTGTTTGCTCCGGGAGTTAATTGGAATTCAAATCGGAAGATAAAGTCACTGTACTGATCTTTTGTGAACAGGTTGCCACCAGAACCCTTACCTGGTTTCGGGCGGATGGCCATATCGCCATCTTCAATCACATAATCGGTTGTATTTCCGATCCATTCATGCATATTGGTGCCATCAAAAAGTACTTTAAAACCTTCTTTTTTCTCTTTTGCACTAAGTTCAAAAGGTTTAACTCTTGGTATTTCGCGAATGTAGATATTTCGATAGGCAACGGGTGAGCCATGAGCCTGCAGTTCAATCTGCTCTTCAGCAAATATCGGCAGCGTCCTGTCCCAGTAATTCTCCAGGATCACATTATCGGTCACCAGCTCTCCATTCAGGTAAACCGTTACGCGGTCACCTTTCATCAGGATACGGAAGGTATTCCATTCATCAAGGGCATTGTCGGCCACTTTCAATGGTTTGCTTGGATGAATCTTGTTGTTGTACAGGCCACCGGAGCCCACCTGTGCGCCATCCTTTACCCGTGCCGTATCCCAGATCTGCACCTGTGGGGTGCCGCGAAGGTAAATACCGGCATCTCCATTTTGCTTTTTATCGTCAATGATCTTCCAGTCTACCAGCATTTCAAAATCACCATACTTCTTTACCGTAGCCAGGTTATCACCATGGATCTGGAAGCGCAGCTCACCATTCTCCACTTTCCAGCCTTTATGCATCAGCTCATCCGCTTTAGCCTGGGCGGCAGCAAGGGTCTTAGCATCCATCTTGGCTCTCTTAATGGGGTTCTCAACCAAGCCCTTCCAGCCAGTGAGGTCTTTACCATTAAACAACGGTACAAAGCCCTCTCCCTTTGCCATTTCGTTCATGTATTTTACAATGGCTTGCTTTTGATATTCACTGTCGCCACCCTGAAGGGTATTCATGGTTTTATTAAGCAGATCTTTGATGATGCTGCCATGATAGATGCTATCGGCGAGAATGATGGACATTACCGTTGATGCAGCCCGTTGTTTCAGTTCCGGATCATCAAGAAATTTCCCCGCTAATACCGCCGCGTTGAAGGTTTTTGCCTGTTCCAGATCAGCAAGGACCGCCATGCGATGCTGGTTTGTTTTTGCCACTGACATAGCATCATTTAATTTAAGATATTTTTGCTCCGGCGTAAAAGCTGCCTGACGCACCAGACGCAGATATCCGGTTAATGCCTGATCCAAGGCCTGCGTGCTTGTCGCCATTCTGCTGATCTTCAGCAGTTCTGGTAGCGACTGCAAGTCTTTCCAAGAGCCTAAGGCTAAAATTGCCGCGTTTTTACTTGTTTCATCTCCTGAGGCATAAGCGGCAGAAACCGCTTCAAGTGCCTTAGTTCCGCCGAGGGCAGCAAGGATACGGTAATAGGCAGGCTTATGCTCCGGAGCAGCCGATGCCAGCTCTTGCAGCACCACAGCAAGCTGTGCTTCGGTCTGCTGTGTATCCTTTAATGCGGAAATCACTGCGTCCTGAAGGGCTACGGATTCCGTTGACGTTGCCGGCCGCTGTTTTAGCAGGCTGAACAGTTGTGGAATATCCTTTTCTGATGCTACATGTTTCAGTGCAGCAAACGCAGCGCTGCGTACAGCAGGATCTTTTGCTTCCAGGTAAGTATAAACTGCTTCAATATGCTCATTAGCTCCTCTTGCTGCAAGCACATCCAATAGTGCCACCTGCACCGCTGGTTTTGCTTTCGGAAGATACCCAACCAACTGATTGGTTATGCCATCGCCTTTCATGCGTAATAAAGCATTTGATGCTCCCGTGATCGAAGCACTGTCTCCCTTGCGCATCACATTGTACAAATCTGGTATCACCGAGGCACCACCAAGCTGCGAGGCACTTTGTATCGCTGCCTGCTTTACACCTGCATCTTTATTTTTCATGAGTTTAACCAGTGCAGGTAGCGCCGCCTTTGCATTTGCCTGACCTAACATAGCAGCAATAGCGGCCTTGGTCTGGTCATCAGCTTTACCCATCTTCTTGGTCCACAAAGCGCTATTCGCTTCACTTACATCAGCGCTTGCAAACTTCAATGCAGCAGCCTTGTATTCCATTTGCTTATCCCCCATAGCATCAAGAAGCAGCTCCATGCCTTTTGCTTTATCCGCAAGATACATGATGTTTAAGGCTGCAGTACGTACATGTAACTGGTTTTCTGCCTGTACCTGCTCATGTATCTTCTTAGCAGTATTTAAAGCCAGAGCATTGTTCCCCTGTTTCTGCAGGTTAGCCGCATATTCAAGCAAGGCCGCGGTTGATCCGCCCTGGTCATAGTGAAAGTTTGCGTTTTTTGCAGCTGAAAAAAGTAAATCTGCAGAGGAAGGGTCAGCAAGATCTGCCAAAGCAGCGAGCGTCACCTTCTGTAGTTTCACATCGTTAGTTTGAACTAATTTATTCAAGGCCGTTGCCGCTTCTTTGTTGCCACTCAGGCCAAGAGCTTCTATCACGGAAAGTTTAGCTGCCCCCTGAGCCGTCGGCAGTGCGGCAAGCAAGGCCGCTTTTGCACCTGGGGTGTTAATCTTCACCAATGCTCTTGAAGCAGGATCTGCAAGCATTTCATCATTTAAATATTGCTGAAGCGTAGTGACTGCATCCTCTTTGCCTATGAGTTCAAGCTGGCTGATCAGGAATGATTTAACCTGCTGATCACCCGCCTTACTTAAGGCCGTAATGTAAGCCTGTACGGCTTGGCCACGTTGGGCTTCTTTGCCTCTTTGTGTCACAAAGGCGGAGTAACCACCGATGGCATATTCGAGGGTCGCATTATTGCCCTGCCCCGCACTGGAAAGTCCAGAGATAAGGGTCAGAAAACCCTCTTGTCCAAGCTGCTCAATCTCGAGCATATTGCCCTGGAGTTGCTTCGCATCCCGGGCGGGCAGCTGTGCCAGTAGATCGGCCACCTTAGTCGTAACCGTACGCTGGTCTGAACTCGCCTGTCCATGTACAGAAATTTGGAAGGAGGCCAATGCCAGCATTAAGAATATTGATCTTTTAAACATGATTCTATTGTAAGGTATTTTAATGGATTGTCTGAATGGAGAACAGCCTTATATAATATATGGCGCACGCATCACTGGATTGATCATCCGGTTTGCTGCATCATCATCTACAAACACTTGTTGTTCGGGATCAAACTTTAATGATCTCCCCAGCCGAAGTGCCGCAAGTCCTATATTGATCAGGGTGCATGAACGATGCCCATTCTGCTCGTTTAAGGCAAACTGCTTCCTGGTTCTTACCGCCTGAGAAAAGTCAGTCACTTGCTCTGGTGGTTCCGGAAATGCCGCAAGTTTGCGCTCCAGATTTGGAATATCCGATTTGAATCCAGGGTATAATTTTCCTTTAGGTCCTTCGATGTATGGCACATTTGCATCTTTACCTTCCCCATCCAGTATAATCTGGCAGCCATCAGCATAGGTGTATGTGATTCTATTCCAGATGCCCACAGCATCTGTATGCTGTTGTGGCGCATCAATTTCCACCGAAACCGGACTGGTATCATCCTTACCTAAAAAGTATTGGATTGGATCAAGGTAATGTTGTCCCATATCACTCAATCCGCCACCATCATAGTCCCAATAGCCCCGGAAGGTCTGGTGTACGCGATGTGCATTATACGGTTTATAGGGTGCTGGCCCAAGCCATGCTTCATAGTCCAGTTCTGCAGGAACTGGTTCTGGTGCCAGGTTATCTTTACCTATCCAGTAAAATTTCCAGTCGAAACCGGTGTGTTTGCTCACCGTGACCTTCAGCGGCCAGCCTAATAGCCCACTATCGACCAGCTTTTTGATCGGCCGAACCGGAGTGCCCATTCCATAGAAATTGTCTTTAAACCTGAACCAGGTGTTCAGCCGGAATATCCTTCCATGTTGCTGTACAGCTTCCATAACCCGCTTTCCCTCACCAATGGTGTGGGTCATCGGCTTTTCGCACCAGATGTCTTTACCGGCATTCGCAGCATCTACAGCCATAATCCCATGCCAGTGCGGCGGGGTGGCAATGTGTACGATGTCAACCTCAGGCAATTTGATCATCTCCCGGTAGTCGCTAAAGGTTTTAACACCCTTATCTAACATGGTCAGTGACTTTGCAATATGTCGCTTGTCCACATCACAAATGGCTACCACTTGCGTGCCGTCGTATGGGAAATGGTTTCTGCCCATGCTGCCCACGCCAATTACAGCTTTAGTAAGTTTGTCGCTAGGTGCAATAAACCCCTGCCCGCCCAGTACATGCCTAGGCACAATGCTGAAAACGGCAAGTCCTATCGCCGACTTCCGGATGAAGTCTCTTCTGGAGTTTTGTTGGTTTTCGTTCATTAGTATTTATAATTTGATTAGGAATGAACAACTTTCTCGTTCATTTCGAAGTTAATGGAAAATCCATTTCCTAGTTTGAATTTCTGACTCAATTTCGAGTAGAAGCATGTAGAAAATCTGTGACGAAATTTCAAGCCATACGCAAATTCCGTCTTAAGAAAGGAAATTCAAACCCTATCCAGTCCAAAGTGTTAATGATTAAGAACCTAAAATCTATTGAATATGGCCATGGTAAATCCGATAGAAGATTATGAGCAGAACAAGATCAACAGCGCTGCCAAGCAGACGGTGATCATCAATGAAAACGAAACGGGAGAAACAGACGAACTGGATCCAAACTTTCATGAGTCTGCTGATCCGGAAGATCCGGACTCAGCACCTGATAGTAGTGCCGATGCAACACCCTTGGATGTCGAAGGGACAAACGAAACGAAGACTGAAGACCCCGAGGATCCTGGACTTAATCATACTGCGGAGGATGATCTTAGCCTTAATAAGCCAGACAACGACATATTCTAAGGCCGGCATTTGAAGTTTATACCAGATTGAAAGCTACTGCAAACTTGATCAGGCCCGCCAGCGAGTTGACTTCAAGCTTGTGAATGATGTTTTTGCGGTGCGTATTGATCGTGTGTATGGATCGAAATAGTAATGTGGCAATTTCATAGCTGCTCTTTCCCTCCACGATCAAAACAATGATTTCTTTTTCTCTGGTGCTTAGTGTATTGTACTTGTGGAAGTTTCTTCGAATATAATCGTCATGCGTTATCATTGTGCCAATTCGAAAACCAGCCAGGTTTAGCGTGTTCACTGGAACAGCAATATGAACGAGATTTGTGGTTGATGGATGCTCTGGAGCAGCAATCAGACGTGAGCTTGTGAAATACCAACCGTATTCAGAATCCACATCCGGACGTACGCGCTGCAAAAAAGAATGAACCTTGCCAGGATCATTAAGCGCAAGGAATTCAGTAAGTGCAGCCTTATGCGCCAGTAGCTCTTCGGCCGGGAAAAATTTTCTGAAGTATTCTGCGCCAAGTGACGTGAGCTCTTCGCTACTTTGGTGCAGGATGTCACAGCCAAATTTATTCATGTACAAATTTGTCATAGCATCTAAATCCTGAATCATGACACTGCCAGGAATATAGTCGCAAAGATCTGTAAGCGTTAAGGATTGTTTTCCAACCTGATTGCCTAAACAAAAGATACCTGATTGGAAATCTAAAAGCTGTTGTTGGAGGGCGCCTGTTAGAGACATTTTCGCGGAATTAGAATATGTAACGTCTGTTTGCTAATCATCCTAACCCCGTATTAAAAATACTAAATAAACTTTCAGATTTCATCCACATACATCCGGAATATTCAAAGATTTTTTTGAGCTTTCTGATGATATCATACTCCAGTAGGTTGAATGTAACGATCATAATATGAACCTTATACCTTCGGGCTTGTTGAATAAACTGAAAGCTCGATATATATGGCCAGATTTCTTGTAATAACCTTTTTATTGAGCGCGGTTTCGCTGCTCAAAACCTACGCACAAACTAACGCAGGGATAAGCGGAAAAATAGTCGATTCCCTTAGCAGAAAACCGTTGAACTACGCTAGCGTGGCATTGCTGAACCAGGCTGATCGTAAACCCGTTGATGGGAGCCAAACCGATGAAAACGGGATTTTCAACTTCAAAGCAGTTCCAGCCGGCACCTATATTCTTCGCGTAGGCTTTGTGGGCTATCAGACCTACGAACGTGGAGGAATCAAAGTTGATCCAAATGTACCCCTCAATTTAAACGAGATTAAATTACGCATATCAGGTGCGAACGTTTTAAAAGAAGTTGTGGTGGAGGGCAGCGTGCCCGATATGCAGATCGGCATTGATCGAAAAGTGTTTAATGTTGATCAGAGCCTGGTTTCACAGAGTGGATCCGTTACTGATCTGCTTAGTGACATTCCATCTATCTCTGTTGATGCCGACGGAGGAGTAAGCTTGCGCGGATCCAGCAGTGTCCGCATACTCATCGATGGTAAGCCTTCAGCGATGGCAGGCAGTGACATCACCCAGGTGCTACAGTCCCTCCCGTCTAATTCCGTGCAGCGTGTTGAGGTCATCACCAACCCCTCTTCGAAATACGACGCAGAAGGGCAGTCTGGTATAATTAATATCGTACTGAAGAAAAACCAACGCACCGGCCTTAATGGGGCGGTTACGGCCTCCGGGGGATCCTATCGAAATTACAACGGAGGAATTGCCCTAAACTATCGCGACAGCAGCTTCAATTACTATGGAAACTATGATTTTAGGAAGTTCAGGAGACTTAGCGAAGGCCGCAGCGACACCAGGTACTTTGAAAATAACGGACTGATAAATAACGAAAATGAAGGTGACCGTTCAGGTACCGGCCATACCGCTAAACTCGGTGTAGACTATTTTATAAACCAGACGACTACTATCGGTGTGTCTGGAAACATAAGTGTACGGGACAACCAGCGGAATGAAAACATCTTTTATCGTTATGAGAACCTTCCTGATCTCGATGGCACAAGTACGCGGTATGCAAGGCAAACTGAAGATGATTTTGGATACGACTTAAATTTAGATTTTAAAAAAGAATTTAAACGGGAGGGCGAGGTATTGACCATCAATGGCGCGTACGGAAAGAATAAAGAAGACGGGGTGAATACCTTTAATCAAACCTTCAGTAATCCACTAAGTCCAGCGGATCGTCAGATCAACGACACCTACGAACGTGGCGATAACATTAATGTTCAGCTTGATTATATCCGACCGATCAGTGAAAACAGCAAATTCGAAGCAGGATATCGTACCACCATTGAAAAAGATGATGAATCTCAAATTTCAAGGCGCTTCGATCCGATAAGTGGGAATTTCCAACCAGACTATAACGTTAGCAATAAGTTCGACCTGGAAGAAATTGTACATGCCGCTTACTTCAATTACCAGAACAGGATCAACGAAAATCTAGGCTATCAGGTCGGATTACGTGCAGAACAGGCCTACCTCAATACGATCACGGAGAACGTAGATCCAGCCACGCCGGAAAATGAGCGTTTTACGCCAGGTAGGCTGGATTACTTCCGGCTGTATCCAAGTATATTTCTGACGCAGTCATTTTCACAGGATCAGCAACTACAACTCAGTTATACCAGGCGTGTAAACCGCCCTAATGGCTGGCAGGTAAATCCCTTTATCAATATTTCAGATCCCTTGAACATCCGCCAGGGAAATCCGAATCTAAAACCAGAAGACATCCATTCCTTTGAACTTGGTTATACACGCGAAATCGGCACCACCACCCTCACCTCTTCGATCTACTACCGCAGGGTGAACGACGTTATCCAAAGTATCACCCAACGCATCGAAGGCACAAATGCAGCAACGATATCAGAATGGCGTAACATCAGTAAAAATGAATCGACAGGCTTTGAATTAATATCAAAAAGTAGCATCGGCAAAGCAGTTGATCTTACCGGCAACCTGAACGTCTTTTACAACAAATTCAAAGGTGCTCCAGAATTTAACCTGCCGGCCCGTGAAGGTATAAACTGGGATGCAAACCTTTCTACAAACATCCGCCTATCAAAGGATATTTCTGCCCAGATCAGAGCGGATTATTCCGCACCAAGGGTATTGGCACAAGGACGCTCAATCGGCAATTTTGCCACCGACGCAGCACTGCGTTGGAGTATATTGAATAACAAAGGTAGCCTTCTGCTAAATGTACGTGACGTGTTCAATCAACGGCGGTTCGGCGGCTACACGCAAACAGAACAGTTTATCCGTAACTTCCGTGACCGGAGGTCCTTGCGTATGGCAATGTTAACCTTCAGCTATCGCTTTGGTGGCCAGGATCGTGAAAAGGAACAAAAAGAAGACTGGGATGATCGTGAAGAGAACAACCAGGAACCATAATCCTCTTAATCGTTCATGGTAACGCCTTCATGTTCATAGATCTTAAGGTCAAAATAGGTCGCTGCAGCCAAAAGATGGTCAAATATATCCGCCATAATATGCTCGTATTCTACCCATTTGGTCGTACCCGTAAATACATAAAGTTCTATGGGCAATCCTGTTGGGGTTGGGGCTAACTGCCGTACCATCATCGTCATTTTTTTGTTCGTACCAGAATGATGAGCCAGATAACTATCAATATACTTACGGAAAAGACCCGCATTCGTTAGATTGCGTCCATTTACCAACAAGCTTTTATCAACGCCATTCCGGGCATTACTCTTGTCAATATCTTTCTGCCGATGATCAATGTAGCTGGTTAACGACTGTATCTTACGAAATTCCTCCAGCTCCTCTGGTTTAATGAAGCGTATGCTGGTTTGACGGATATAGATGGCCCTTTTGATCCTTCTCCCCCCGGATTCACGCATCCCCCGCCAGTTGTGAAAGGAGTCTGAGATCAGCGCATAGGTTGGAATCGTAGTGATCGTTTTATCAAAGTTCTGAATCTTTACCGTAGTAAGATTAATCTGAATGACATCACCGTCAGCTCCGTATTTAGACATGGTAATCCAATCACCTATTCTGACCATGTCATTGGCACTTACCTGTATGCTTGCTACAAAGCCCATGATGGTATCTTTAAACATCAACAGCAACACTGCTGATAAGGCACCCATTGCAGTAAAAAACGCCACAGGTGATTTTCCCGTCAATGTAGAAAATATAATTACCGCACCCAGGATCATCAGGATAATACGGATAATCTGTAGATAGCTATCAATCGGCTTCTCTTTAAAAGCTTGTTTTTTACGGAGCGTATCAGCGCCGGATTTAATGACGGACATGATCATCCAAATCATCACTAGAACAAGATAAACATCAGACAGGGCACCGAATAAGCGGCTGAACTTCGGAAAATCGATGAAAACAACTGGCAGCGCGACGTTGATGATTACGATTGGGATGATCAGGGCAAGATAATAGGCAAAGCGATTTTCAAGAAGGAAGTGAAAAAATTCCAACCTTGAGGTTTTAACGATTCTAATTAGTGCGATACGAAGTAGACGCCGGATCAATTGGTGAACCACATAGACCAGGATGATTGTGATTACCGCTAATAGAAATGCATTCAGGAATTTAACGATAGAATGGTGAATACCAGAATGCATCAATAGATCGTATGTCCAGCGTCCTATAAAATTTAAGTCATTGTCTTTATTCATGTATTGCGTGTTATGGCTGCAGGATACTAATAATAAACTAAAAAACCAACCTGATCAGGATCAGGCTGGTTTTTAGAATAGGTTTTCATCGCTTCGTTATACTTTCGGCAACGTATAGCCATTATGATATTCAGACATCAAATATTTCTCATTGATGGCTTTATTTGTGAATAATTTGCTGCTCTCATCCCAGGTGAGCTTCTCCCCGCTTCTAAATGCAATATTACCCATCTGGGCGACAGTAGCAACGTGTGCACCTGCCTGGATGGAGCATGCCAACTCTTCTTTTTTTCGGGAGCGTAAGCAGCTGAAGAAGTTGACCATATGGTTATTCAATCCATTATCTGAGGCTTTTACAAATGGCATGGAAACCTTTTGTTCACTTTGTTTTTCTTCGATAACTTCCCAGCCACCACGGTTCAGAATCAGTGTTCCGTTATTACCAACATAAGCAATACCATGATCTCGGTTGTAAGATCCGTTGTCGATGCCCATGGCAGAATCCCACACTAAATTGAATTTATCGAACTCATACAGTGTGGTTAAGGTATCTGGCGTTTCTTCATAAAGGTCAGGATAAGCAAAGCGTCCACCAAGTGCCGATATCGTCTTTGGTACTGGCGACCCCATTCCGAGCAAGCCATAATCCAAGAGGTGAACCCCCCAGTCGGTCATCAAACCGCCCGCATAATCCCAAAACCAACGAAAGTTAAAGTGGTACCGGCTGGCATTAAAGGGGCGCTTTTTTGCAGGACCAAGCCAAAGGTCGTAGTCAGCACCTTTTGGAGGCGCGGAGTCCGGAACCACGGGTCCAGGTTTCATCCAACCCTGATAACACCAGACCTTTACGGTACGGATATTTCCAAGCTTCCCGCTTTGCACAAAGTCTACTGCATCCTTGAAGTGTTGCTGACTGCGTTGCCATTGACCTGCCTGTACTACTTTGTTGTATCTCTCCTGCGCAGCGACCATAGTTCTGCATTCCAGAATGGAGTTTCCGACGGGTTTCTCTACATAAACATCTTTTCCAGCCTGCACCGCATGAATCATCATCAATGCATGCCAATGATCTGGACTGCCAATGATAACAGCATCTATATCTTTTCGATCGAGCAAGCTGCGATAATCTTTGTAGGTTTTAACCTTGGCCGGATTTACTTTAAGGTCTTTTAGTTCAGCCATGCGCTTATCCAGCACATTTTGATCGGAGTCGCAAAGGGCAACCAGGGTCACGCCTGGCACCAACAGGGCGGCTTTCAGGTTTGCCCAGCCCATTCCATTGATGCCGATCACGCCGATATTGATCTGATCATTTGCGCCGATTGTCTTTTCATACAAAGCATAGGCCGGATTGTCGAGCGTTGATAGCAAAATGGTACTGCCAAGCGCAGCACTACCTGTACGTAGGAAATTTCTTCTGTTTAGCATTTGGTTTTATTATAGGTTCATACAGCTTGTAAAATACGAAATCCCTTTAATACCGCAAACAGAATGAATCATTGTCGATCCAGCTACGCATTCGTGTTCGCTCCTGGCCGCCCTTTCGCCGCCTCTTCATCGCCTATTGTTCGCCTATGCTTCGGCTCCAACCGAAGAAAAGGCGTTCAAGAAGCGGATAAAAGCCCTTGAACGCCTGATAGAGGTCTCTGAAAGTCTAAACTAGTGCCTTGATGCCATTGCTTGTTCGATATCTATATTCAAGCCCTTGGCGATTGCCATACCCAGCTGAATATCCGCCCGGAAGAAGTGGCAAAGCTGAAGATTAATGATCTGCATACGTTTTGGTCCGCTGATGCCCATCATGGAACCTACTATGTTATTTACCAAATTCTTTTTGTCCTCAGGACTTAACACTTTTCTATAAAGATCGCCAGGTTGCGTATAGTGATCATTGTCGCCTTCACCAGCATTGCGGTCGTACCAGTCGGCCACATTAGAATCAAGTTCCCATGCTGGCTCTTTATAGCTTGGATCCGGCATAACATCACCGAAACTATTCGGGAAGTAGTTTGGATCATCGCCGCCGTTTTCGTCAATTCGCATCTGCCCATCGCGGTGGAAGTTGTTCACCATGAAAGGACAACGATTTACCGGTATTTGTTCGTAGTTGATCCCCAGGCGGTAGCGTTGTGCATCTGCATAGGAAAGGATTCTACCTTGCAGCATTCTGTCCGGCGAGAAACCAATTCCGTCAACCAGGTTTGAAGGTGCAAAGGCTGCTTGCTCCACATGTGCGAAGTAATTGTTTGGAAGCTGATTTAATTCGATCTCCCCCACATCGATAAGCGGGAACTCAGCGTGTGGCCAGATCTTGGTAAGATCAAAAGGATTCCAGCGGAAGGTCTTCGCCTCTGCTTCAGTCATCACCTGTATTTTCAAGGTCCACTTTGGAAATTCCTTGTTATCAATTGCGTGGACCAAATCTCTTTGTGCATGGTCCATATCTACGGCATGCATCTGATTGGCTTGTGAAGCATCCAGATTTTTGATGCCTTGCTGTGTCTTGAAATGGAACTTCACCCATACCCTTTCATTATCCGCATTGATCATCGAATAAGTATGGCTACCAAAACCATCCATGTGTCTGTAGGTCAACGGCGTACCCCGGTCAGTCATCAGGATCATCACCTGGTGCAGGCTTTCCGGATTTAAAGACCAGAAATCCCACATCATGGTAGGGCTTTTAAGATTAGTTCTTGGATCGCGTTTTTGAGTATGGATAAAATCACTGAATTTCTTTGGGTCCTTTACAAAGAAGACTGGAGTATTGTTACCTACAAGGTCCCAGTTTCCATCCTCTGTGTAGAATTTAATGGCAAATCCACGTGGATCACGTTCTGCATCAGAACTTCCTTTTTCACCACCTACCGTGGAGAAGCGAAGGAAAATGCGGCAGGTGTTCCCGATTTTAGAGAAGATCTTCGCCCGTGTGTATTTGGTGATATCGTGGGTGATCTTCAAGGTGCCGTAAGCACCGGAACCTTTTGCATGTACCACGCGTTCTGGAATTCGCTCTCTGTTGAAGTGGGCCATTTTCTCATGCAGAATAAAATCTTGAAGGAGCAAAGGCCCGCGGCTACCTACGGATTGTGTATTTTCATGTTCAACATAAGGTCTGCCGGATGCGGTAGTGAGTTTTCTGTGTGTTATATTTTCATTTTCCATACTTATAAATTTTTTCTAAAAGTATAGAGAACACCCGAGCAAAGAAAAGCATTAATATCTATAAGAGAATAGACAATATCTATTTGATACGAGTAAAACGCAGATTATTGCGCATCAGAATGCCTGATTTTCACTTGAATGTTCGAATATTTCTATAGTTTTGATTTACCATAACATTACCACCAACCTCCATGAAAAAACACCATCAAACGTTTTTACGTAGAACGCTCCTTTGTTCATTCTTTGTTATAGCACTTTATGGCTGTAGTAAAGATGAAAACACGAATGACCAGGCCCGAATGTTGCTGGGCGACGAGGTAACGGTTGGCGAAGGCACAGCCCGCTCCTTTATTTCTTTAGATAGCCAAGGTGATCCAGAACAAATTGGCTTTACCTTTACGGCCTCGACCCTGGAAAATCTACCAATGCACAGTGCCATGTTCGAAATACCCGTTCCCAAAGGAAACAACACCATGGTCGATCATATCTCCTTTGATTTCAATGCACACGGGCATGAGCCTCCTGGGGTGTACGACGTTCCGCATTTTGACATTCATTTTTACAACATCAGCAAGGCTGAACGTGCGGTTATACAACCCAATACGGCTGCAATGGACCTCTTGCCTTCAGCAGAATATATCCCGAAAGACTATGCGCCTATTCCAGGTGGTGACGTCAACATGGGAAAACATTGGACCGATACTACAGGCAGCGAGTTTCATGGTAAACCGTTTGACAAGACCTTCATCTATGGTAGCTATAACGGTATGTTCATCTTTCATGAAGCCATGGTTGCCCTTAGCTATCTGCAAACCAAACAGAATGTCACCATGCCTGTTAAGCAACAAGCAAAGGTGCAGGTAGGTGGCTACTATCCAGCCGCTTTTTCCATCACATTCGACGAGGCGAAGCAGCTTTACACGATTTCAATGGACAACCTGCAGCGCAGGATTGCACAGTAGTTAGCCGAACAGCAGATAAGCAAGTAATAAGGTTACCAGAATGTTGAATAACTGCGCAAGCAGAAATGCATATAGTGGTTTCTTATTGTCATGTTTAAACAGGTCTTTGAAGTTCGTCTCCAGTCCGATGCTTGTAAAAGCCAAGGTGAACCAGGTATTTTGAAGGTTTTTCAAGCTGTCTTTCGCAGGCTTGATGACGTCCGGCGACAAGGCAAAGGAAAAAAGCAGTGAAGCTGCAACGAAGCCCAATACAAACTTTGGAAAGCGTTCCCAAATGACTTTTAGAGTTGGCTTTTCGACTGTACCCGAGGATTGGGAACTGCTGTTGTAGGTCCAATAGATGCTGATCGCGAAAGCAGCGATTCCGAGCAGCACGTTTTGAGAAAACTTCACAATTGTGCTGATCTTCAACGCTTCTTCACCTACCAGGGTGCCCGATGCCACTACGGCCCCGGTCGTATCTATACTACCGCCCAGCCAGGCACCTGTTACTTGCTGGGAAAGCGACAGATAAGAAGCAATATAGGGCATGAAGATCATCATGGGGATTGCGGTGATAAGCACCATTGAGATCACGTAGGATAATTTCTTTGGATCGCCTTTTATGGCTCCGGATGTGGCGATCGCAGCGGAGACACCGCAAATCGATACTGCACTGGATATCATCATGGTCAGTTCTTCATCTACCTTTAGCTTTTTACATAGCCAAAAAGCGAAATACCAAACGGAGAGGACAACAACCAACGCTTGAATGAGCCCCAATGAACCCGCCTTCAAGATATCAGAAAAGATGACGCCGGTACCTAATAGTACCAGACCAATTTTTACGAATAGCTCCGTAGATAGCGTGTCTTTGAACCATTGTGGCAGTTTAAACAGGTTTCCAATGGCAAGCCCAATAGCAAGACTAAAGATTACAGCTTCCAGATTGAGGGTTTTTACAAAAGCATTGCCAGTAAAGATCAGCGCTACAATGGTGATGATGAATACCAAAGGGAATCCCATGGTAAAGCGACTTATAGATTTGCCGAGCAGCATGGCCCCAATGATCCCAACCAGCAGTAGAAAAACAAATTGTATTCCGATGATGCCGAGGTTGGCCGCTGAAAGAACATTGTCGGTTAAAGAAGCAGCATTTTCCCACTTGAACGCGGGTACCGGAATGATGTAAAGGAATAAGGAGCAAAGGATCACAAGAAATCCGAGGATAACAACAACCCAGTCCTCGTGTAAGGATAAACGTTTAGTAGAGCTTTCAGGCATAGATTCAAATTTTAAGCCGCCAAGCACATTGAACTTGGCGCGGCTTTTAAAAATAAAGGGAAAAATTGTAAATCATGCCTTATTTGGGAATTGTAATATAAAAGGTACTGCCGGCATCAACCTGACTTTCGAACGAAATCTTGCCACCATGCAGCTCAACAATGGTTTTTATGATAGACATACCCAAGCCTACCGGCTTTTCTCCTTTAAGGCCCGTACGACGTGCAGGTGTAAACTTTTCAAACAATACGTCGTGAAACTCCGGAGGGATTCCAATGCCGTTATCTCGAACGGTGACCAACACACTCTTCTCCTTTTCGGTAATATCAACCTCAATCATTCCATTGTCGTAGGTGAATTTAATGGCGTTGGAGATCAGGTTGTTGAACACTTGCATAAGCTTGAGGGTATCAAACTGCAGGTATATCTTTTTTGCGCTGCTGCTGATCTTGAATTGCTTCAAAATAATATCGGAAGACTTTCTATAATTTTCAATGACATCGGTGATGCAAAACACAATGTCTGCGCGCTCCTTTCGCAGGTCCACCTGGGTCGATTCCAAAAACTCCTGATTTACGAGGTCTCTGATCAGACTAATGTTTCTCTCGCAAAGCTTTTGTATGACCTGCAGATAATTTTCTATAGCATCTTCTGGTGTATTCTTGGCATGCTGCTGAATCGCCTAGGCCATCATGTTAATCATGCCCAATGGTGTTTTCAAGTCATGGGCCAATACTTCAAGTGTTGAATTCTTCCGCGCATTGATTTTCTCTGCGTAGAGGATATTCGATTTGATTATGGTAATGTCCGTGGCAATGCCAACAAAAAGCTGTTGCTGCGCAGGGTTGCTTAGCGGCAGGACTTTTAGCAAAATATATTTTTTAGTTTGTTCGTCCAGCAAAATCCTAAACTCGATACTTCCGGTTTTTCTAGTTGAATAAATTTGCGATAGAAACTCGAGCACATAAGCTTTATCTTCCGGGTGTATGCTGTCTAACAATAAGGAGGGCTTGTCATAATATGCTGATGCCGGCTTGCTCCAGATCTTCTGAAAAGCAGCACCTATGTATTCCAGTTTATCTGCCTTCGCATTATAGATCAGGTACAAATCTTCTGAAAGTTCAGCAATCTGTTCTATGCTGATAACGTTGTTTTCATTAACCTCCATGGTCACTAAATTTTATGTTCGACAAAAAACACCTTTCAGTTGGCTGTAGATAACCTGCATAATGCTTTTTTGAATAAATTTGGCATCCAACAGCATTAAGCAAATCTAAAAAACGCGTCAAACAATGACCACACTAATCAGACCAATTGAACCGAAGGACGACCAGCAGATTGCAGCCCTTATCAGAAAGGTACTTACAGAATTCAAGCGAAATCAACCTGGCACGGTATTCACTGACCCAACAACAGATCAACTTCATCATTTGTTTACTACCGCGGGTTCTTCATACTGGATTGCCTGCAATGATGAGCAGGTTCTTGGTGGATGCGGTATTTATCCCACAGCAGGACTTCCGGAAGGTTGTGCAGAGCTGGTGAAATTTTATCTTGACCCTGCAGCCCGGGGACTTGGATTAGGTAAGCTTTTGCTTGAAAAGAGCTTTGAAGCGGCTAAGGCTGCGGGTTTCACGCAACTGTACCTGGAAAGTTTCCCTGAATTCACAACAGCTATTGCATTGTATGAACGATATGGTTTTAAGCACATTGATGCTGCACTCGGAAACTCCGGACATTATGCCTGCAATGTCTGGATGCTGAAAGATCTTTGATCAGACCTTTATCGTTTTCCAACGACCTCGTTTAAACAAAAAGTAACCTGCAATACAGATCGCTGTTTCAGCAACTGGGACTGCAATGAATACACCTGTCGGCCCGAGTTCAAAGAGCTTTGCAAGTAAATAGGCTAGTGGAATTTGAAATAACCAGAATCCAAAGAAGTTGATCCATGTAGGTGTCCAGGTGTCGCCGGCACCGTTAAACGCATTAACCAGCACCATGCCAATCCCATAGAAAACATAGCCCAGACTCATGATGTAGGTAGCTTCAACTGCAATCTCCTGTATCAGCGCATCTTCCGTAAAAAACCCAATAATTGCAGGGCCGAAGACATAGGTAATAAACATTACGGAAGCCATAAAACAGATACTGAAGATTGCCGTTTGTCGTACCGATTGTTCGGCTCGGTCAATGTTCTTGGCACCAAGATTCTGTCCCACCAGTGTCGAAGCTGCATTACTCAGGCCCCATGCCGGCAACATAAAAAACATCATGATACGCAAAGCCGTTTGATAACCCGCAGAACCATGATCTCCTCCTGTTGTTGCAACTAGCTGTGCAAGAAAGATCCAGCTGCAGGAAGCAATCACAAATTGCAGGATTGCCGGTGCAGCGATTTTCACGAGGGTGACAATCTGTTGCAGATCAGGCTTGAGGTAAGCGAGCTTCATCTTAAGCACACCATTTCCTTGCATAAGGCTGTAAATTTGGTAGACTACGCCGAGGCTGCGCCCGATGGTTGTTGCAATAGCGGCGCCGGTTAGGCCAAACGCTGGAACCGGGCCGAATCCGTTGATAAAGATCGGACACAATATTATATTTGAGATGTTAGCAATCCATAGACTCCGCATGGCTATTGCAGCATTCCCCGCCCCTCTGAAAATTCCGTTGATCAGAAATAGCAAGACAATGATCAGGCTTCCAGCCATCATAATCTGGATGAAAGGCTCTCCTGCTTCAGCAGTACTGGTTGAAGCACCCATCAATATCAGGATATCCTTGCCATAAAGGAAGCCAAAAATACTGATGAACATATTAATCAGGAAAGCCACAATGATGGCCTGCATCCCTGCCTTTGCTGCAAGTTGGGGGTTCTTTTCGCCGATGCGCCGGGCCACAACCGCGGTCGCGGCCATGCTCAGTCCTATAGCCAGGGCATAGATAATGCTCAAGACCGATTCTGTTAGCCCGACAACTTGAATGGCCACGCTGCTATTTGGAAGATGTCCAACAAAATATAGGTCCACCAGTGCGAAAACAGATTCGAGTACCATTTCCAGGATCATCGGGATGGCAAGCAGAATAACCGCTTTCCTGATGCTCCCTTGGGTGTAATCAAATTCTTCGCCTTTAATGGACTGCTTGATAAGTTTTAATAATGAGCTTTGCTCCTGATTTATGTTGGTATTTGTTCTGGTCATTGCTTTAATCCCGCTGGAATATAATATTGTTTTTTGGAGGTTTTATAGGATATTATCTATATTTAAAAAACTAACCTGAAATATAAACCATGACAAACAGACGTTCGTTTCTCAAAACTTCGGCGCTCCTGACCGCAGGAATACTCGCCGCACCTAATCTTTATGCCTTTGACAAAAAGTACGTTGGCCTGCAACTCTTCACCATTCGCGAGGCAATGGCGAAGGATCCGAAAGCTGCATTGGCAAAGGTAGCAAGCCTCGGCTATAATGCAGTAGAAGGCGCAACATATACGGGCACACAGTTGTTTTACAACATGTCGGGCGTGGAATATGCAAAGACTTTAAAAGATAATGGCCTTATTTCTCCGAGCAGTCATTACATGCTTGGGGAGTCCATGGATGCAAAAGGTACGATTACGAACGGCTGGGAGAAAGCTGTTGATGATGCCGCGGCGATTGGGACAAAATACATGGTATGTGCATATCTGCTAGATCCGGAGCGTGGTAATCTGGACCATTATAAAGCGACCGCTGAGAAATTCAATAAAGCTGCAGAAGTATGTAAGAAAGCAGGCATCCAGTTTTGTTACCATAACCATGATTTCGAATTTGAGGCCCAGAATGGGAAATATCCCTTTGATGTGTTACTTGAAAATACAGACAAAGATCTCGTAAAATTTGAGCTTGACCTTTATTGGGCAAGTAGAGCAAATCAGGATCCTATTAAGTTGTTTAACCGTTATCCAGGACGTTTCCCGTTATGGCATGTAAAAGACATGGATAAATCTACTGCTAAAAACATCACTGAAGTAGGTAACGGATCGATCGATTTCAAGAGAATTTTCGCACAGTCTAAGAAGGCCGGTTTAGACTACTTTTTTGTGGAACAGGACATTTGCCCCGGAGATCCTTTTGATTCAATTTCACAAAGTATCTCTTACCTTAAAAAAAATCTGATATAAACTTTTACAACATTCATCAAGCGAGGCTGCCGAATCAGGCAGCCTCGCTTTTTCTTAGGGATATACTACTGCAGTTTGGGAATGACATGTTTCCCGAAGTCTTCTATAAAAGTTCTTTGATTCTTATTAACGTTATGCAGAATCAAAGTTTCAAATCCCATACTCTTGTAGCTTGTCAAGATTTCAAGGTGCTCTTCCAAGTTGGCAGAAATATGTACAGCTTCATGCATGTCCTCAGGTCTCACATATTTCGCTGCAGCTTCAAACTGCTCAACAGTTGTCAGATCTGACAATAAGGAACTCTCAAAAATATTGGTCTTCCATTGTTCAAAAGCCCCTTGCAAAGCTAGATCGCTATCGGTGTCATAGGAAAGCTGCACTTTTATCGAGATCGGCTTGCCTGCTCCTCCACCGGAACGAAAGGCAGCGACAATCTCCTTTAATTTTTCAATAGGTTTATTAATGGTCACCAAGCCATCAGCCCAGCTACCCAACCATGCGGCGGTTTCAGGCGTGACTGCGGCACCGATAAATTTTGGTTTCACTTTGGGCAGGGTGTATAGTTTTGCCTTTTGCACCTTTATGTGACCAGAATAATCAACAAGCTCACCATTGAGCAATTTTACTATTACATCATGGCATTCTTTAAGACGTTCATTGCGTTGTGCTTTTGCCGGCCAGGGTTCAGCACTGAAGTACTCGTTTATGGCCTCACCGCTTCCCAGGGAAATCGAAAGGCGGTCGGGAAACATCTCCGCTAAAGTTGCTGCTGCCTGTGCAACCATTACCGGATGATATCGTTGACCAGGGGCACACACCATCCCTATAGGTAGTGTTGTTGCTTGCATTGCTGCACCAATCCAGGAAAAGGTGAAGCCACTTTCACCCTGTGCAGAATTCCAGGGCTGGAAGTGATCAGAGCTGTGCAGGGCGCTGAATCCTGCCTTTTCTGCCAGCACAGCAAGTTCTAAAAGTAGCGATGGTGGGAATTGCTCATGCGAAGCATGATATGCGATCTTGAAGTTGTTCATAAGGATGTTTGCTAATTGCCACATTAAAACCCGGATAAGGTGATAATGTTTAGGGATTTAGCATCGAAATGACGTTGAATAACCAGTAGGATATTGAGGTGGATCTTGCAAACAAGGCGTGATTCGAACTGTTATAAGGAAACATCTAAAATCTATCCTATGAATAATGAGCATAAAATTAGCCGCCGCCAGGTTGTCGGCGGCATCGGAGCCGGACTGGCTGCAGTAGCCGTATCGCCGGTGTTTGGCGCGGCCACGAACAATGGTTCCGACACAAGCCAACAGATCCAGGACCCAAGAAACAAGTATCCTAAGCCGCCTTTCAAAGGGCAGTCACAGCCTTGGCCTGGACTCGCCGGCCAAATGGATCCTAAACCTGACCACGGTGAAAACAGTTACAAAGGCTCAGGCCGGTTAAAAGGGCGTAAAGCTTTGATCACCGGTGGTGATTCGGGCATGGGACGCGCTGCGGCTATCGCTTATGCGCGTGAAGGTGCAGATGTAGTCATCAACTATTTGCCTGATGAAGAGCCTGATGCAAGGGAAGTAATTAAGTTGATCACCGCCGCAGGCCGCAAAGGCATTGCCATTCCAGGTGATATACGTGATGAGTCCTTCTGCAGCAGGTTAGTTAACGAAGCGGTGCGTGCACTCGGTGGCTTGGATATTCTGGTCAGCAACGCCGCAAGACAACAGACGCATGAGTCCATTCTGGATATTTCCACGGAACAGTTTGACTGGACGATGAAGACAAACATCTACGCGCCTTTCTGGATCATTAAGGCTGCATTGCCAAACCTGAAGCCTGGGTCTGTAATCATTGGAACAACATCAGAACAGGCTACAGATCCATCTGCAGAGTTGTACGATTATGCACAAACCAAAGCAGCAACCACAAGTTTTGTCAGGTCTTTGGCAAAACAACTTGCCCCGAAAGGTATCCGGGTGAATGGCGTTGCCCCTGGTCCGATCTGGACACCGCTGCAGGTGAGCGGTGGTGCCACTCAGGAAAAGCTAAAGAGCTTTGGTGGTGACACGCCACTTGGCAGGCCCGGCCAACCAGTGGAGCTCGCATCTATATACGTGCAACTTGCAGCAGAAGATGCAAGTTATGCTACTGGCCAGATTTATGGAGCAACCGGTGGTGCGGGACAACCTTAGCAGCATATTAGTTTATCATTCCATACCGGTTTATTGCTAAACCGGTATACAAAATACAAGCCTCCTGTGCTAGCATCATGCTGCGCAGGGCTTGTATAGAGCAGGTTTTCAGGATCAAAGTGAGAAATTTCTATGAAAATGCACAGTTTTCGCGCAGTATGTTGTGTATACAACGTTTTTGTAAAGGCCTATTTTTGTAGTTTGAAACTTTAATCCATGAAAAAAAATTTTAAACGCTTCGCTTATTTACTGCTCTTCGTTGCCGTTTCGGCCAGCTGTAAGAAGGACAAACCTACACCGGATCCAATACCTCAACCAGGTCCCGAGCCCGCACCAGTAGAAACCAACTACGTATCTGCTGCACCTCTTACCAAATTTACAGGTGCAGCCATCCAAAAAATGGCGGCTGATGCTGGGTTCACCAAAAATGCACCACTCTACAAGTACGATGTAGAATATGTTAAACTGGTGTATAAAACAAAGTACAAGGGAAAAGAAGTGAATGCAAGTGGCCTTTTGGGTATACCTAAAAACACGCCTACTGCGCCTTCCATCATTAGTGCACAACATGGTACCTTGTTTGTAGACCAGGCTGCGCCAACCAACATAACCAATAGTATGGAAGCGTTTTCAGGTCTGGAAATGTTAGCCGCTGCGGGTTTTATTACAGCTGTACCTGATTATATTGGTTATGGTGACACTAAAAATGAGCAACACCCTTACTATGATCAGGAATATGCTGCAAGTGCAGTTGTTGACATGCTAACGGCAACAAAAGCCTATTTAGCTAAGGAAAAAATTGCAACAAGCAATAGACTGTTCCTTACTGGGTACTCAGAAGGTGGTTATATCACGATGGCTGCTCAGAAAGAGATTGAATTAAATCCAGCACACGGCTTGACCTTAACGGCAGTTTCGGCCGGTGCAGGTGCGTATGATCTTACTGAAATGCTTAGATTGGTGGCAAATAGGACTACTTACGACGAGCCCGGTTTTCTTGCTACTTTATTAATTTCCTACAACTCTTTATACGAGTGGAACCGTCCTTTGAGCGATTTTTATCAAAAGCAATATGCAGATAAACTTCCAGGTTTATTCGATGGGACAAAAAATAGAAGAGAGATCAACAATGCTTTAGATAAAAGCACTGCAAAGTTATTTAATCCAACCTTTTATGGTAACCTAAAGGTTGCTGGTCAGGAGACTAAGTTGAAAGAAGCTTTGGAAAGAAACAGCTTCAATGATTGGTCACCTAAAACCCAGATACAGTTATTCCACGGCGAAAATGATGAGGCTGTGTTTATAGAGACGTCTAAAATTACGCACGACAGATTCTTGTCTAAGGGTGCTAAAGTTATTTGGACTCCTATCCCGAATCAAACTCATCAAGGAGCTTTCCGCCCAATGATCGAAGGCACACTTGCATGGTTTATCACTCTGGATAAATAATTAATTAAATGAAAAAGCGGCTATTCAGCCGCTTTGTAAATAGGTAAAGTGAACCAGAACTGGCTTCCTTTACCTATTTCGCTTTTAACACCAATTTCGCCTTGGTGCCGTTCCACGATTTCTGCGCTCAGGTACAATCCTATTCCGAATCCTGCAATGTGCTTGGTATTCTCAGCCCGGTAGAAGCGTTCGAACAAACGTTTCGTGTCTTCGACACTGATACCAGAACCTTGATCCGTCACCTTGATGGTGGCTACCCCTCCTTCAGTTTTACAGATTACTTCTATTTTTGAATATACTGGTGAGTATTTAGCCGCATTGCTTAAAAAGTTGCAGATGACGTTACTAATCTTTTCCCGATCTGCATTTACCATAACCTGTTCACAGGGGTGCAAAATGATCTCATGGTTGGCAATCAGTACATGATGTTCTTCAATAACTTCCATAACCAACTCATCTAGATTAAACACTTCTTTTTCCAGGTATATTTTTCCGGATTCCAGCCTGGATAGATTTAAGAACCCATTTACCAGGGCATTCATCTTGTCCAGCTGACGATCTAACTTCTCCAGAATCTTGATTGTAAATGCATCATGATTTACGATGGTATTTCTATGTAGAATCTGGATGTAACCTTTAAAGGACGTAAGCGGTGTCTTTAGCTCATGGCTCACCATGCCGATAAAGTCGTTTTTTCTGATTTCGTCCTTTTTCTGTTCAGTAATATCGAAGCTCACGACCCCCATCTTTATTGGCTCACCCAGATAATTGTACCGTGCTTTTCCGGCAGCCCTGACCCAGTGTTTAGAGCCATCTGGCCATTGAATCGGATACTCGGCATGATAAACAGCATGGTTCTCAATGGCTTCTGTTAATTGTCGCTGTACATAATCTTTAAATTCGGGCGATATTGCGTCGAGCAGGTCTTTGAATGTGAAAGGATCATTGATATCAAGGCCATAGTTCAGCTTACATTGAT
This sequence comes from Pedobacter sp. NEAU-ZC8, assembly GCF_059278965.1. Taxonomy (NCBI): domain Bacteria; kingdom Pseudomonadati; phylum Bacteroidota; class Sphingobacteriia; order Sphingobacteriales; family Sphingobacteriaceae; genus Pedobacter; species Pedobacter sp. NEAU-ZC8. The sequence continues at coordinate 158,195 of NZ_JCAJXC010000003.1, read as the reverse complement.
CTGAGCTACTCAGCTCCATCGTTTTTAAATCCAGATCATAGGAGCCCAATTTGGCAGCATGAAGTGCGATCTCAAAACCTTCCTGAGCTTCTGCAAGTGCAATCCTGTCCCTCACCTCCGCAGTAACATCCTCGATGATCCCACTAAAACGATAAGGTTGCTGATACTCGTTGAATATGGCCTTCCCCTTCGCACGGACAATCCGTGGATGCGTTTGCCGGCGTCCTAAAATAGAGAACTGAATTTCAAACTTCCCATCAGATCCATAGCTTAGCGCTTCATTTACGGCCTTCAATACCCGTTCACGATCTTTTTCTACAATAACCTGCATAGCGTCTGAAAAATCTATCTCATTTAGATTTTGCAGGCCTATCCAGGATCTGAGTCGCTCATTTCCACTGAACTTCATGGATTGCGGGTCTATATCCCAGGTTCCTAGCTGTGCGGCATCTATGGCAAAGTTTAACTGATCCCTGCTATCTGAAAGGCTTTCATTGAGCTTGATGACATGTTCGGTTGATTGCAGTAATTCCTCATTCGCACAGGTAAGTTCTTCAACCGTTGCTTCGAGTTCCTCGTTTGCTGCGGCGAGTTCTTCATTTAACGCCTGTTCGCGGGCTTCTGACTCCCGGATGCTCATCTCGGTATTGTACCTGTCGGTTACGTCCGTAGCTGTATTTAAAACGCAGTAGGTTTCACCCTGCTGGTTTTTTATGGCCTTGTACATAAAGTCGAAGTAGAAAAGCTGAGCGGTACCATCTACCACGAGCGTGGCGGGGAAATTTACAGTTTTGAAGGTTTCTCCGGTGTGCAGTACGTTTCGATAAATCTCCAAAAAGGGTTGATCTTGCAGTTCCGGCAGCGCTTCTTCCATAGTTTTACCAATAACATCCTTGTCTTTCCCCCAAAGATTGATCATAGCATCGTTTGCTGCCTGAATGATCATATCTTCGGAACTATAAATAGCGGTGGCAGTTTCTGAAAGCGAAATTATCTGGAGCACATGGCTACTCGCGTATGCGTTTTGATTACTGAACATTCTTTAGTCTTTATTCCAAAGATAAAAAAAATGAACAATAGACAATTTGTGCCGGGAATGATGATCCACATAGGCTTAAGCCCCGTTCAAAATACTAATCGTTTTCGAGTCAGGTACGCCCAGAAAGAATTTATCCAGAACCTGCTGAAACACAGGGGCAGTCCCGGGAACTTGACTGAACAAGGTCATTGATGATCTTAATTTAAGATCATCAGGGCTACCAAAAATTGCACTGGCATCATTTCCCGCCGAGCTAAGTAACACTTTTGTGATCTCAATTAATCGCATTCCGAGTACAGGATGTTGCAAGTATGCTTCAGCTTCTTTTAGATCTTTGATTGCGTAGTAGCTCGACATAGCACTGAACCCCAATCCACTGATCTGGGGGAAGATGTACCACATCCAGTGGCTTCGTTTATGACCGGCATTGAGCTCTTCAAGCGCAAGGCTGTAGTCCTGCTCCTGGGCATCTAGAAAGCGTTTTAATCCTTCGTTGTTCGACATAGATCAAGTTTAGGTTTACCAGTAAGAATAATCTCCAATTAGGAGAAGTATATGAGGAACCATTATTATTAATGCGGAGCATTATGATCCAGACACTAATGGAAGCCTTGTTCTTTCAAAATAGTTCGACCTCTAGATGTACAACGTAAGGCGCTGTACAAAAGTGTTCATAAGTAGTACATGGAAAAGCTATTTCGGCTGCGGCTATCGTCTGAGAATCCAGGCCTCTGGATTCAATGGTGTTACAACTCTCCAGATCTGGAAATCGAGTTCTGAAACGCCATCTTTAGTAGCAACTGATCCAATCTGTTGTCTGGTGGTTACGGTCTCTCCTTCCTTCACCGTAGGATTTCTTACGTTCTGATAGATGGTGCGGTACTCTCCATGGCTGATTAAAAGCGTATAGGTACCCATTGATGGGATGATTCTGGAAACCTTACCATTGAACACTGCTTGAACAGCGGCTCCTTCCTGCGTGGCTATCTTGATGCCTGTTTGGTCGTACTTTGCCTGCCCTACGGTGTGTATTCCGAAGTGCTCGGTAACCGCGCCCACGTCTAATGGCCATGGCAGTGAGCCGCGATTGCTCTCGAAATCGGCCGACAGCTTGGCTGCACGCGGTGTAGCATTAAGATATTCGGCATTTGTTTTTGTAGCTGTTGCAGGTGCTTCCCGGTTCTCGGCCTTCGCTTTGGCTGCTGCAGCCAGCTCTTCAGCTTCTGCCTTACGCCTTGCGTCTTCAATGTCTTTCAAAATTGCCGCTCTAATGGCCCGATCAAGCGCAGCTTGCTGGCGCTTCCGCGCTGCGATATCACCTGCAAATCTCCGTTCTTCCTTCTTGTACTGATTCAGTACCGCCGCTTGCTGCGATTTATTCTTCCCGAGTTTTTCACGTTCTATTTCCTGCTCTTTAAGCAGTTCGCTTTTTTGTTTCAAACTCTTGTCCAGGTCAGCAAGCTTTACATTAAGATTCTGCTCCGTGCCCATGATGTAGTTTGCCTGCTTCATCCGGTACTTACTGAACTGCTGGAGATACTTAACACGTTTGTAGGCTTGGTTGAAGCCATCGGATGCAAAAATAAACATCATTTTATCATAGGAATTCCTGTTGCGCTGCGCGAACCGGATCATACTGGCGTATTCTGTCTTCAATTGTGCAAGTTGGTCGCGAAGGGAAAGCACCAGGTTTGTGTTTTCATGGATCTGACCGTCCAGATTCTTGATCTCGGTGTTAATTACACCTATCTTATTTTGCATCAAGGCTATTTTAGCATTGATGGCTCGAATTTCTGCTAATGTCAGCTTTCTGCTGGTTGCAGTTTTATTTAAATTACGCTGCAACAACTCAATTTCCCTTTGAAGCGCTTCTTTCTTGCTTCGTAGCTGGCTGCTGCTTTGCGCGAACACTGAAGTTGATAGAAATATTAATATCAGGAGCGCGAATAGTTTGTTGATGTTCATTTATCGAGTAAAGTGGAGCTATATTATTTCTTAAAGATTGGAATTCAAAATGATTTTTCAAGCACTTAAAGCAATAATCTTCACTATAGGTGCTGCGCGATCACGAAACCGCTGGCCCAGGCCCATTGGAAATTATATCCGCCCAGCCATCCGGTGACATCTACACACTCACCTCCGAAGTACAGTCCTGGCACCTTTTTACACTCCAGGCTTTTCGATGAAAGTTCCGCGGTGTCTATACCACCCCGCATCACTTCTGCCTTGTCATAACCCTTGTCTCCTGCTGGTTTAACAACAAACTGATGTATAGTCCGGTGTATTTCAGCAATTTCTACTTTGGTAAGAGCAGCAACAGGTTTATTCAGCGGCAGGTACTTACCAAGGGCCTCCGTCAGCTTTTTGGTATATAACCGGTTCAGCAAGGTAGAAAGCAGGGTTTTCCCTTGTTGATTGCGTTCCTGTTCGATCAGGGTGGTTATATTTTCGTGTGGCAGGAGATTTATATTGATGGTCTGGCCTGGTCGCCAGAAGGAGGAAATTTGCAGGATTGATGGTCCACTAAGTCCCCAATGGGTAAAGAGTATGTTCTCTTCAAAGCTAATTTCTGCATTGCTAACCTCACAAAAAACCGAATTTCCGGCAAGTTGCGCATACCATTCTTCATCCTTCCCAGTGATGGTAAGTGGCACGAGCGCGGGTGCAGTTTCCACCACATTGATCTGGTGCTTTCTGGCAAGACGCAGGGCGAAGTCGGTTGCACCCATTTTTGGGATGGGCAGCCCCCCTGTAGCGATAACCACTTTCGAGGCCCGTAACACATGCGTTGCGGAATGCTGATGATATTCGACTTCAAAACCATCTTCCACCTTGCGAACAGAATCGACCTCCGCATTGCAGCGAATCTCTTGCCCAAGGTCCTGGCACAAATCTACAAACATTGCAACTACATCCTTTGCATTCTTTCCATCCGGAAACAGTTGGCCTAGCGTTTTCTCCTTTCCAGTAATTCCATTTACCTCAAAGAAGCTAATGGTGTCGTAAACGGTCCATTGATTAAAAGCAGATTTGGCAAAATGTTTATTACCGGAGATAAACTGTTCCGTGGAACTTAACAGGTTGGTATAGTTACAGCGTCCACCGCCGGAGATTAAAATTTTAGCGCCTGGTTTAGCACCTTTTTCAAGTATAATCACCTTTTTTCCAAGGTATCCAGCCTGTACAGCGCACATCAATCCACAAGCTCCGGCACCAATTATTATAGCATCTACCTCCATCAATCCGTTTTATATTGTATTTTTGTCTCAAAATTAAGCATTACTTTCATATCGATATGGCAAAACAGATTAGTGATTTAAAATTAGGCATATTGGGCGGCGGCCAGCTTGGCCGGATGATGATCCAGGAGGCGATAAACTATAATGTCACCACGCTTGTACTTGATCCTGATGCAGATGCCCCTTGCAAACACATCTGTAACCACTTTACCCATGGTTCCATATCCGACTATGATTCCGTATACAACTTTGGTAAAAAGGCCGATATCATAACCATTGAGATCGAAAAAGTAAATATTGAAGCCCTCGAGCAACTAGAAAAAGAAGGTAAATTAGTATTCCCACAAGCGAGGGTAATTCGGTTAATTCAGGATAAAGGTGTTCAGAAGCAATTCTTCAAGGAAAACGACATTCCAACTGCACCTTTTCAGCTGGTAAGCAACAAAAAGGAGCTCATCAACCCAAATTTCCCATTCCCTTACATGCTTAAGCAACGCAAAGATGGCTATGATGGTAAAGGCGTAATGAAGATGGAATCTCCTGCTGATATAGATGCAGCGTTTGATAGTCCTTCCTTGATTGAAGAACTTGTGGACTTTGAAAAAGAGGTTGCCATTATTGTTGCTCGGAACAGCGATGGAGAGATGAAGACTTTCCCAATGGTAGAAATGGAGTTCAATGCTGAAGCAAATCTGGTGGAATTCCTGATCAGTCCTTCTACCTATCCAGAAGATTTGCAGCTGAAGGCTGAAAACATAGCTAAAAATGTGGCCTTAGCACTAAACATTACAGGAATTTTAGCTGTCGAGATGTTTATCACTAAAGATGGGGAAATACTTGTCAATGAGCTTGCTCCACGTCCTCATAATAGTGGTCATCATAGCATTGAAGGCAACTTTGTTTCTCAATTTGAACAACATCTGCGTGCTATTTATAATCTTCCTCTAGGCGACACCCGGTCACGAAGCAATGCCGTGATGATTAACCTGCTTGGTGAAAAAGGACATGATGGTGTGGCGGTTTATGAAGGGTTGGAGAAAATTATGGCGCTAGATGGTGTTTATGTCCACCTTTACGGAAAAAAATATACCAAGCCTTTCAGAAAAATGGGGCACGTTACCATAGTAGATCAAAATCGGGAACAAGCAATTGAAAAAGCAAACCTCGTTAAAAACACCTTAAAAGTTATATCCTAATGAGCGCAGTAGTTGGCATTATCATGGGCAGTAAGTCGGATTTAAACATCATGAACGACGCTGCTGAAATCATGAAAGCATTTGATGTGGAATTTGAAATCACCGTTGTATCGGCACACCGTACTCCGGAACGGATGTTTAACTATGCTAAAGAAGCTGCTGGCCGCGGCATCAAGGTAATTATCGCTGGAGCAGGTGGTGCGGCGCACTTGCCAGGTATGGTGGCATCCATTACCACCCTGCCAGTGATCGGTGTACCCGTGAAATCCTCTAATTCTATCGACGGCTGGGATTCCATTCTCTCCATTCTCCAGATGCCAAACGGTATACCGGTGGCTACCGTTGCGCTTAATGCAGCGAAGAACGCCGGATTATTGGCGGTGCAGATCCTCGCTACCGGAAATCCAGAACTTGGAACACGTATGCAGGCCTACAAAGATGAACTTCGCGCAGTCGTAGAAGCATCGGCGGCCGAACTGGAAAACAGCACCAATTAATAAAATAGCATCTGCTGAGAGGGCAGCCCTAATTAAGATTGGGATTTTGCGGGAAATTAACGACATGGGCATATTTGGGGCCCAGGTTTACTATTACATCACGCCAGACTTCCTCTTCATTGCCACTGAACAGAACATCTGCATCGTACTTATCTGAGACTATCCAGGTGTTCTGACTTATTTCTTCCAGCAGTTGGGCCTCGGCCCAGCCAGAATAGCCGATAAAGAACTTCACCTCGTGTTGACTGAGCATATTTCCAGCTAAAAGGACCTTCAGCGTTTCAAAATTACCTCCCCAATAGATTCCTGGTGCGATGAGTTCGCCATCGTTCATCTTTTCATAAGCACGATGAATAAAGTGTATGGTATCATTTGCGACCGGCCCTCCTACATAGATTGGAAAATCTGCGTGTTCGAACTCCGGGATCAGATCACTTAGCATCAAATTACTACGTTGGTTCAGTACGAAGCCTATGCTGGCTTCCGGTGCATGTTCTGCAAGCAAAATTACAGATCGTTTGAAGTTTGGGTCGTTTAGAAATGGTTCAGAAATCAAGAGGCGACCAGTTTCAGGCATTATAGGACTTAACATTTGGCAGGATTAGTGGTAAAATTCAATAAACTATAAGCTAAATTTGTGACTATGGAATTGACAAAAGAATCCCTTCAGAACTTACGCCAGGAATATCGGTCGGCTGTATTGTCAGAGCAAGATATAGACCAAAATCCGGTTGTGCAGTTTAAAATATGGTTTCAGCAGGCACTCGACGCACAGTTGTACGAACCTAATGTGATGACACTCGCTACAGCGACGGCAAACGGTATCCCTTCAGCGCGGATTGTACTATTAAAAGGTTTTGATGAACAAGGCTTTGTTTTCTACACAAATTATGAAAGTCATAAAGGCCGTGAACTCCAGGAGAATCCACGCGCTGCATTGGTGTTCTTCTGGGCGGAGCTGGAACGCCAGGTTCGAATTGAGGGCGAAGTAAGCAAGGTCGCGCCAGAACTTTCTACGGAATACTTTCATTCACGACCACACGGCAGCCAGATCGGCGCAATGGTCTCGCCACAAAGCCAAGTAATCAAAAGCAGAGATGAACTGGAGAACCATATTGTCATTCTGAAAGAAAAGTATGCAGATCAGGTTGTTCCACGACCTGACCATTGGGGCGGCTACGTAGTTAAACCAACCAGCATGGAGTTCTGGCAAGGCCGTCCAAGTAGGCTTCATGACAGAATCCGCTATAAGTTCGTTGATGGCAGCTGGATAATTGATAGATTAGCACCCTAATTTAAGAATATGAACCAAATAGCAGTAATCGGTTCCGGAACTATGGGTAACGGAATAGCACATACTTTTGCCCAGTTCGGATACAAAGTTAACCTCATAGACATCAACCAAACCGCTTTAGATAAGGCTTTAGAAACCATCAACAAGAACCTTGGCCGTCAGGTAATGAAAGGGACGCTTAGTGCTGAAGAAAAAGATAATACACTGACAAGAATCACGACCTACAGTGATCTTCGGTCTGGCGTGGAGCATGCGGATCTGGTTGTAGAAGCCGCTACTGAAAACCTTGAACTTAAATTGAAGATATTCCGCGACTTAGATGCCGCAGCACCTGTGCACGCTATACTAGCGAGTAATACATCTTCCATTTCCATTACGCACATCGCCTCCGTAACTACCCGTGGTGCACAGGTGATCGGTATGCATTTCATGAATCCTGTGCCGGTTATGAAGCTGGTTGAAGTGATCAGAGGTTATGCAACCAGCGATGAAACTACCGCGAAAGTGATGGAGCTATCCACCAAGCTCGGCAAGACACCTGTGGAAGTGAATGACTACCCCGGCTTTGTAGCGAACAGAATTTTGATGCCAATGATCAACGAGGCTGTTTACACGCTCTTCGAGGGCGTAGCAGGCGTTCACGAAATTGATACCGTGATGAAATTGGGTATGGCTCACCCGATGGGCCCGCTGCAGCTCGCAGATTTTATAGGTCTGGACGTTTGTCTGGCTATTCTCCATGTTTTACATGATGGTTTTGGAAATCCGAAATATGCACCATGTCCCCTATTGGTGAATATGGTACGTGCTGGTAAGCTGGGCGTAAAAACCGGCGAGGGCTTTTACAACTATGCTGCAGGTATCAAAGATGCCCCTGTTTCATCTAAATTCTTAAACTAACATTTTTAGCACACCCATTTATTTATGCTAACTTTGCACCATGAATGAACATCTCGATCCATCTTTCGACAACCTGAGCCCAACGGAGCGTGATATCGAGAAAGTGCTTCGTCCCCAGGCTTTCGATGATTTTACCGGACAGGAGAAGATCATGGAAAACCTGAAAATCTTCGTGGCTGCCGCAAAACTGCGCGGAGAACCGCTGGACCACGTGCTCTTGCACGGCCCACCCGGTTTGGGTAAAACCACCTTGTCGCATATTATAGCGAATGAGATGAACGTGGGTATCAAGATTACCTCCGGGCCGGTATTAGACAAACCTGGTGATTTGGCCGGGCTACTCACGAACCTGGAAACGGGTGATGTGCTCTTTATCGATGAGATCCATCGATTGAGTCCGCTCGTTGAGGAGTACCTGTATGCAGCGATGGAAGACTTCAAGATCGATATCATGCTGGAAAGTGGTCCCAATGCAAGATCTGTACAAATCAGCCTGAACCCTTTTACACTGGTTGGTGCTACGACCAGGTCTGGCTTGCTTACCGCACCACTACGTGCCCGCTTCGGAATTAATTCAAGACTCGCCTACTACGATGCAAAGTTATTAACCACGATCGTACAACGTTCCTCCGAGATATTAAAGACCCCAATTACAGATGAAGGTGCCTATGAAATTGCGAGAAGAAGTCGTGGTACGCCCAGAATCGCAAATGCATTGCTAAGAAGAACCCGCGACTTTGCACAAATAAAGGGAAACGGCCAGATTGATACAGACATCGCCCGCTATGCATTAACTGCACTCAACGTCGATGAGCATGGCTTGGATGAAATGGATAATAAAATCCTGCTTACGATTATAGACAAGTTCAAAGGCGGACCAGTGGGACTTAAAACCATTGCAACCGCGGTTGGAGAAGACGAAGGTACAATCGAGGAGGTTTATGAACCGTTTCTAATTCAGGAAGGTTACATTATGCGTACCTCCAGGGGGCGTGAAGTAACTGAAGCCGCCTACAAACACTTAAACAGGCTTTATCACAACCAATCTGGAAGATTATTCTGATCATCAAATTGAATTGAACAAGCTGGATGCTGAGGATATTGCAAACGTGCAAAGCGCATCCTTTTAACTTTTGAAATAACAACAAAGCGGCTTAACCGCTCAAAAGATTCAGAAATTCAAAACGGAAGTTCCTGTTTTCTAAATGGAAACAGGAACTTCTTATATCTACTTGCGATACACAAACCAAAGTATAAACAGGATCACGAGAATAATTGGGATGATCCACTTCAATGTGGGCCCCGCACCTTTATCATTCTTTTCAAATACCGCCTCTTTTGAAGGTCCCGGATCCGATTTATGTTTGTCGTAATCGTGTTCTATTGGCTTTGGATCTGGATTTACATCCTTATTGTTTTGTGGTTCAATATTTTCCATTTTTAGTGTTTTTATGTTTATTAGAACAACAACTTTAAGATTGAAAGGTTTGTGGCCAATACTTTATCTTTGCTGCGATGGAAGTAAATGCCACAACCTATAGCAATTTGATCAAAGCCGAGGCTTTAAGGCTTGGCTTTGGCCAATGTGGTATTTCCAAAGCAGAATTCCTTGAAGAAGAGGCACCTAGGCTGGAAACCTGGCTACAAAAAGGACTGCATGGTACAATGGGCTATATGGAAAATCATTTTGATAAACGCCTCGACCCCCGTTTGCTGGTGGAAGGCGCAAAATCAGTCATTAGCCTGAGTTTAAACTACTATCCCGAAGAAACGCAAACTGATCCTGAAGCACCCAAGCTCTCCAAGTATGCTTATGGCCAGGATTACCACGAGGTGATTAAAAGTAAGCTCAGCAACCTTCTTAACTACATACGAACGGAGATTGGTGAAGTCAGTGGACGCGCCTTTACGGACTCGGCACCGGTGTTGGACCGCGCCTGGGCGAAGAAGTCAGGCCTGGGCTGGGTAGGAAAAAACGGCAATGTCATATCTAAAAAGACAGGCTCTTTCTTTTTCCTTGCGGAATTAATTATTGATCTGGAGCTGGAATACGATCAGAATATCCAAACTGATCATTGTGGAACCTGTACCCGATGCATCGATGCTTGCCCTACAGAGGCCATCATCTCAGCCGCGGTAGTTGATGCTAATAAATGTATCTCCTACTTAACGATCGAACTAAAAGATGAAATCTCCAAACAGTTTCAGGGAAGAATGGAGAATTGGATGTTTGGATGCGATATTTGCCAGGATGTTTGTCCCTGGAACAGATTCTCTGTACCACATACCGTAGCAGAATTTAAGCCTAAACCCGGACTGCTTCAGATGTCTAAAGCGGATTGGGAAGACATCACCCAGGATGTGTTTAGCACCATATTCAAAAACTCTGCAGTCAAACGGACGAAGTATAAAGGCCTCAGCAGGAACATTAATTTCCTGAAGCAAGTTTAAGCGAGTAACATTCTCCGCCTAAGTAAGCCTACTTAAGGTCAGCCAAACTACGAGACGAAAAAAGCAGACTACCCTAAAGGGTTAAGATGTTGTCGCTCTTGTTTTTATCAGGCGTATGTGGCCCCCCAAGCAGAATACGTTTTAATTTTTTACCGGTGTTGACTTCAATGGTCACTTTTGAGGCACCTGTTTCCCAAACCCCAATGCTCCGGTGTACGGTTTCCCTGGTACCATCTTCAAAAGTCAGGTTGAGGTCTATAGGAAGCGGCTTATTGCTTTTGTTCTCAATGGTCACCTCATAGCCATTGGCGCTTTTTGTAGCACCTGCAATGGCCAGGTCAGTCACCCCCTCTTCAAAAAACCAGCGCTTCCAAAACCAATCCAAATTCTTACCGGCACCTTCGTTCATGCTGTAAAAGAAATCGTGCGGCATTGGGTGTTTGCCATGCCAGTTCCTGATGTAATGGTGTAAAGCTTTTGTAAACAGTGGCTCGCCAAGATAGTCACGAATAAACAGGTACCCCATCGCTGGTTTAGGATAGGAATTGGTAAAAGTTCCTGCGCCTTTTAGTTCTGTGGTAAGGGTTACGATCGGGGTATCGTCTTTTCTACCAGAAGTATTGGCAGTTGGCTCTACGCCATAGGTATCAACCATCTTTGGCTCGATCATAGGGCCGATCTCCCATTCGCCGATCGTCGCCCAGCCTTCATCCATCCAGGCGTGTTTAGTCTCATTTGTTCCCATGTAAAAAGGAAACATGGTATGAAAAATTTCATGTACCGTTAAGGTGATGGCATCATCACGCTCCTTTACCGGATTATCATTCACCATCATTGGAAACTCCATCTGATCTAAACCATCGAAGATCGTCTCATGAGGATAAGGATAAGGCCATTTAGGAAATACATGGCTCATTGCATGAACAGTACTGCGGGCAAAATCGACCACCTCGTAGTAGTCTTTATGTTCAGGATTAAACACCGCATCTACCCTGGTGCGTCTTAAAGTGCTGGAATCCACGAGCACGCTGGTAGACTTCCATAGATAATGGTTACTAACTGCAAAGGCAAAGTCGGGTACATACTTTGCCTCAAATTTAAAGGTATTCTGCCCTTTGTTCGTCACAGAAAAGCGCTCCAAATCAGCTTTAGAAATAATGTTTACGACAGAATCCACACGTTCTGCAAGACGTAATCTTTCAGCAACAGGTTTGCTAAACACCTTATCTGCGTTCTTCAAATCACCCGTGGCCCATACGACGTAATTGTCAGGTACTGTAATCTCTGCATTGAAATCGCCAAAGTCATTATAGAACTCTTCCTCCCCGGTATACGGATATTTGTTCCAACCATCGAGGTCATCGTAAACCGCAATTCTCGGGAAAAAGTAGGCTACAAAGTACGCACCTTCGTCTACCTGACCGGTTCGAATATGTGAACCTTTATTCAAGGTGTAATTATATGTTAGTTTAAGGGTCAGGCTTTTACCTGGGTTTAGTGGAGCAATTGCTGCATGCATATTGGTACCCTCTATGACGTAAGCGTCTCTGTTCAACACTTGCTCGCCAATACGAAGATCGGTGATGGAGACGCCCTCATGTTTATCGGATTCGGCAATGCGGGATTTTCCAACTACACCCTTCTTGTATAGATTGGGGTATAACTTAAACCAGAGTTGCTTCAGCGTGTCCGGACTGTTGTTGTGGTACTTGATCTCTACTTGTCCACTAACCAGGCGACTGGATGGCTCAAACTTCAATTTAAGCGCATAGTCCGCATGGTTCTGCCAGTAATTTTTTCCGGGCCTTCCTGTAATAGCTCTGGTACCCTTTTGATAGGCCTTTTCAACTTCAGGAGGTACTGGCAGCCCCTGCTGAGCAGTGGCCGCACTAAAACAAAGGCCTAAAACAAGGGCCAGGAAAGCATTCTTCATGAAGTACGGGATCTATTTACCAAATTTCATCTTCAACTGCTCTAACATATCTGTCGTGATATCTTTAGCAGGCTTGCTATTTGCCTGCTTGAAGCTCGGACGGTTAGCAGGAACCGGGTTCTTTTGTACAGGCTTTACCTCAACTGGAGCAGCGGACTGCTCAATGCCAGTTTCCGGGCCTGCCTTTTGTGCTTGCAAACTTGCTTGCTGTGCTTGTTTAGCCGCTTTAGCTTCGTCTTTTTTCTTGTTCCAACGCAACCAGATCTCATCCAGCTTCTTTTTGGTATATAAAGGGAAATCCCCCTGTTTCATCCAGGCGTAATAACTCGGTTCAATGTCGAACACCTGCTCACAGCATTTGCCCTTATGTTTACCGAAGTTGAAGGTCTCCTGATTGTCTTCATTATATACAAGACGTCCGGCAAAGTCGACCGGTTTATTCATATTGGTAAACAGATGAAGCGCATCTACATCGTTCTGCACAGGCTTACTGATGTTACCCTGTTTATCCTCAAAATCGATGTCTTTATAACGCTCCAATTGCGCCAAAAGAACATGATATGTTGCTGTTATATCCGCCTCTGCAGAGTGTGCATTTACAATGTCTTTATCGCAGTAAAATTTGTATGCTGCTCTAAGCGTACGTTGCTCCATCTGGTGAAAGATATTCTGCACATCAACGAACTTACGGTCAGACATGTCGAAATCCACGCCAACACGAAGAAATTCTTCAAGCAGTACCGGAATATCGAAACGGTTGGAATTGTAGCCCGCAAGATCAGCGTCGCCAATAAAGTCTGCAAGCTCCTGAGCCACCATCCTAAAGGTCGGGGCATCCTTTATATGTTCATCATAAATACCATGAATTAGCGATGATGCCAGTGGAATTGGCATCTCCGGATTAATGCGCATGCTTTTTACGATTTCAGTACCATCAGGCATAGCCTTAAGAATGGCGATTTCAACGATCCTGTCAGAGGCTACATTTACACCAGTTGTCTCAAGGTCAAAAAATGCAAGTGGGCGTTTTAAGTTTAATTTCATTATAGTCTATTCTATCTTTTCAGCGCGGTTTACGCAGCTGTTTAAATCAAAAGTCGTAAAAATCATCCGCTTATTTCAATTTATTTGATATGCATCGGATTTCATTTATCTTCGGCCATCTAATGCTCATTTATGTATAAACGCTTCAAGATAGTAGCACTTCTACTATTGACCTTCAGCGCTGCCCAGGCGCAAAACTTCGAATACGGCAAACACAAACCTTCAGATTTTTTAGCTACTAAAGCAACCGTCGACAGTACTGCAGATGCAGAAGTCATCCGCGAGTTCGGCAGTGGACGAATCCAGATTGATGATGCCACTGGAAACCTTTATGTCGACTTTACTTATCACGTCAAAATTAAGATTTTCAATGCAGAAGGCTTTAAACAAGGGAACGTCGAAATTCCACTTCGCATCTACAACAGTGCTGCAGATGAGATCCGGGATATCCAAGCAACAACTTACTACCATGACAACGGGACGATCCGCGGAAACGAACTCGATCCAAAACAGGTGTTTACGGAGAATCAAACCCGGTTTTTGAAGCTTGTCAAGTTTACCATGCCTAACCTCAAGCCGGGCAGCGTGATAGAATATGCCTACAAGATCAGGCGCCAAAGCATTTTCAACTTCTCCTCCTGGGACTTTCAAAGTGAGATTCCTAAGCAGCACAGCGAATTTGTGGCATTCATTCCTGCAAACTACAACTTCAACGTCTCGCTTAAAGGACCGCGTGGCCTAAGTTCACAGAATGGCGTGGTGGAAAGAGAATGTCTTAGAATAGCAGGCAATGCGATGGATTGTTCAAAAATGACCTACATCATGAAGGACGTTGCAGCGTTCAAAGAAGAAGCCTACATGACGGCGGCATCGAACTTCAAATCAACCATCAACTTTGAGTTGTCTGATGTACAGCACCTGCGCGGTGGCAAATCGAACATTACCAAAACCTGGAAAGATGTTGATTATGAGCTCACAACAGAACGTAAGTTCGGCGGGCAGATGAAACAAAAAGACCTGTTCAGCAGTAAAATGCCAGAGATCCTGAAGAACACCACGGATTCGCTAAGCAAAGCCAAAGCTGTTTTCGCCTACATCAAAGAACAGATCAAATGGAACAACTATCTGGGGAAATATAGCGACAAGGATGTTAAGAAAGCACTGGAAACACATTCTGGTAACATTGGCGACATTAACCTGGGGCTTATTGCGGCGCTAAACGCCGCAGGCTTTAGCCCAGACGCGCTGATCCTCTCTACCCGTCAAAATGGTATCGTTAACAACTTGTATCCAGTAATTACCGAGTTCGACTACGTGATCGCCAAGCTCGACATCGCTGGAAAAACATACCTTTTAGACGCTTCAGAGCCCCTACTGCCTTTTGGCCTGCTTCCTCTGCGTTGTCTGAACGGCAAGGGTCGTGTGCTGAACTTCAAGAAACCCTCGTACTGGTATGATGTCACTGCAAGCCAGAAAGATGCTGTGAAGTATAACTTTGTAGCAACGCTGGAGGTCGACGGTAAAATCAAAGGCACTCTTTACACGTTTTCAAGTGGCTATAACGCCTTCCGTAAACGGGAACGAATCGCTGAAGCAGGATCAGTGGAGGCTTTCGTACAACAGCTAGACGATCAAAACCCCTCTTTCAGCATTACCAAACATGAGGTTTTTAATGTCGACAGCCTGGACAGAATACTCGAAGAACGTTACGAAGTAACCATGGAACGGTTCGAAGGAACCGATTACGATAAGCTTTTCTTCAATCCCAACTTCCTGAACCGGATTGGCACCAACCCTTTCAACTTAAATGAACGTAGCTATCCTGTCGATATGGGCAGCGCAACGGAAACGCGTGTTAGCATGATATTAAACCTGCCGCAGAACTTTGTCCTTGCAGAAGCGGCTAAAGATATGGGGCTTGGACTGCCGGAAAACGGAGGCCGGTACCAGACACAAACCAAACTGGAGGATAAGGTCCTAGGTTTTAGTGCTTTATTCCAGCTTAACAAACCGGTATATCGCCCGGAAGAGTATCTTTCACTTAAAGAATTCTACAGTAAGATCATCCAGCAACAAAAAATTGATTTGATCCTTCAGAAGTCCAAATAATGCGCAAAATAGCCATCTTGGTGATGTTGATCACCTTACCTGCAATCGCCTGCATTGCACAAACGTTTTACCGGGCGGCCGATATCCCCCAAGCGCTCAAGGCAGGCGCGAGTGCTGTGATCCGGAATAAAGAAACCAATGTAACCATGTTGAGCTCCGATAACGTCATTTACACCGTTACACAAGCGATCACGGTGCTCAATAAAGGCGGTGCTGACTATGCAGACCTGGTATTACCCTACAACAAGATTACGCAGATAAAGACTGCGCGTGGTTATATCCTGGACGCACAAGGGAATCAAACAGCGAAATTTGCGCTCAACAACTTCATCGACCAGAGTGCGGTGAGTAATTTCTCATTGTATGAAGATGATCGGCTCAAGTATTATACGCCGGTAATTACCTCCTATCCCTTCACCATCGTCTATGAGTATGAGGTACGAACCAAGCAGAACCTGATCATCCAGGACTGGTATGCAAATCCATATCCCGAGCTAGCCGTAGAGAAAAGTACATATACGTTCAGCTACAATCCCCTGGAAAAAGTCCGTGTAAAAGCATATAACTACAGCGGGAAAGTAGCCGAAAATCAAACCGACAAGCTACATAGCCTGACCTGGTCTGTCGAAAATATGGCTGCCTTCAAACAGGAACCCTACGCGCCTTCTGCAGATGATTACCGGACTTACGTCAAGATTGTGCCTGAACAATTCAGCTACTATCGTACAAAAGGGAAGTTCAGTAACTGGGAAGAGCTTGGTCAATGGATCTTCACAGATTTGATCAAAACGAGACAAAATCTGGACCCTAGTACAGTAGCGGAAATGAAATCCCTGGTGCAAGGGCTCAGTTCAGACCGGGAAAAGGCAAAACGCATCTACGAATATATGCAGCGCAAAACCCGCTATATCAGTGTACAAATCGGTATTGGGGGCTTTCAGCCGATGCTTGCCAGCGATGTTGATCGCCTGGGTTATGGCGACTGTAAAGCGCTGGTGAGCTACATGCAGACTTTGCTGGCAGCTGTTGACATTCCATCCTACTATTGCGTGGTTTATGCAGGCAGATTCAAACAAAACATGGATCCAACATTTGCAAGTATGAATCAGGGTAACCACGTCATCCTTGCAGTTCCACTAGGTAAAGATACCACATGGCTGGAATGCACAAACCAGAATGTACCCTTTGGGTTCCTGGGTGATTTCACCGACGACCGCCTGGTACTTGCATGTACAGAAAATGGCGGTAAGCTGCTTCGAACACCTGTGCTTAGTTCAGCCATGAATGAGACTAAACGTAAAGCCATTTTAACAGTCGATCAATCCGGCAATATTACGGGAACCATCCAGACCACCTTCAAAGGTGCTCAGTATGATACACATGAGGATATCATCAGAAAGCCGCTAAACGAGCAAATCAAAGCGCTGAGTAGCTTTTATGATGTCGACAACATGAATTTCAATCAGCTGCGTCTCAGCCAGGACAAAAGTGAGCTGCCCATTACCACAGAGGAGTTAAACATTCGAATTGCTTCCTATGTGCCGAAGAATCAGCAAAGCGCCTATTTACTACCAAATGCTTTCAACAGGTTATCTAGTACCAGAACAGTAGCCAATAGAAAGTTACCGGTATACATCAACCGGGGGTATACAGATGAAGACGAAATCGTGTACCAGTTGCCAGCTGGTTACGAAGTAGACTACCAACCGAAAGATCTGGACCTGAAGAACCAGTTCGGCAGCTTCGTGTCCAGGATCAGCAAGAAAGGTGCGGAACTCGTCTATTACAGGAAGCTCGTTCTAAACAGTGGCAGCCATGCTGCAGCAGATTATACTGCTTTCGCTGAATTTATGAACCAGGTTGCGACATCCGACCGTTCGAAAGTGATATTTAAGACCAACTAACTCAATAAGATTATTCCAGCGGCAATCGCGACGATCATAAGCACATACATGAGGATCTCGGTTGCTGCAAACTTCTTTTTCGAGGTCCAAAAGTTGTCTTCTTCTTTAGGCTTTAATCCCATATCAGTTATTAATTGGTCCTGCTTTCACAATTGCGCGCTGGAAAGCTGGCAATGATAAATCTTCTACAATGATTCCCCTGCTCGGTGAAGCATGTACAAATGAATCGCCGTTCAGATAAATACCTACGTGGTCTATTTCTCTTCCACCAAAGGAAAAGAAAATAAGATCTCCCTCTTTGAGCTGATTGAGGTTCTTTTCCTTAATCACTGAAGCTTGATCTACAGAACGACGCGGTAGCTGCTTACCATAAATATCCTTTTGCACGAGGTAAGTAAATCCTGAACAATCAATCCCACGTTTGTCGAGCCCACCTAAGCGGTATTTTACGCCAGACCACTCGTTAATATATCGGTATAGCTGTTTATTCTTCAAATTTGCCATGGCTTCGGCTGCTTTGGCGGCCTTGGTTGCCGAAGGCACATAACGCTTAGAACTGCAGGCCGAAAAGAAAAAGGCCATAGAAAGCAGCATCGCAAATGGATAGCTTATTCTCCTTATCATACTTAATTTTTAATTAAACGCTGAATTTCATCTAGTTTCAGCAAAGCCTCTACAGGCGTTAATACATTCACATCAAGATTGTTCAGCATATCCCTGATCTTCACCAGCACGGGATCATCAATGGCAAACATATGCAGTTGATAAGCCTGATTTTGTACTTTCTTGATGCTGTCCTTGATGCTCTGCCCCTCGGTACGATCGATCTCCAGCTTTTTTAGTATCTCATTGGCACGGTTAATCAACTTCGGCGGCATACCAGCCATCTTCGCCACGTGAATACCAAAACTATGCTCGCTGCCACCAGGCACAAGTTTGCGCAGAAAGATGATCTTGTTACCAGCCTCTTTAATCGAAACATTGAAGTTCTTGATCCGGCTCATGGTGCTTGCCAGTTCGTTCAATTCATGATAATGGGTGGCGAATAAGGTCTTCGGCTTGGCAGATGGGTGGGTATGCAGAAACTCCGCAATGGCCCAGGCTATGGAAATCCCATCATAGGTGCTTGTTCCACGCCCAATCTCATCCAGGAGGATCAAGGACCGGTCCGAGATATTGTTAAGGATACTGGCAGTTTCATTCATCTCAACCATGAAAGTACTCTCTCCTGAAGATAAATTGTCGGAGGCACCTACCCTGGTAAAGATCTTGTCCACCAGACCAATTTCAGCAGCCTTCGCAGGCACAAAACAGCCCATCTGGGCCATCAGTACGATCAGTCCCGTTTGTCGCAATATAGCCGACTTACCAGACATATTCGGACCCGTGATGATGATGATCTGCTGCGTATCATTATCAAGAAAAACATCATTGGTGATGTACTCCTCACCTACAGGCAGCCGTTTTTCAATCACCGGGTGTCTGCCACCTTTGATATCCAATACTTTGCGGGTGTTCAGTACAGGTTTTACATAATGATTGTTAATCGCCAACTGTGCGAAACACAACAGCACATCCAGTTGGGCAACTAAAAAGGCATTCAGCTGAATAGGTTTGATGTTGGTGCTGACCTGATATACCAGCTCCTGATACAAACGGATCTCAATCTGCTGGATCTTATCTTCCGCACCCAGGATCTGCTCTTCATATTCCTTTAATTCAGGTGTAATGTAGCGTTCTGCGTTCACAAGTGTCTGCTTGCGTATCCAGTCTGAAGGAACTTTATCTTTGTGTGTATGTGTGACTTCCAGATAATACCCAAACACATTGTTGAAGGCTATCTTTAAAGATGGGATACCGGTAGCAGCAGCCTCGCGCTTTTGTATCTCCACGAGAAAACCTTTTCCTCCAAATGCGATCTTACGCAGCCGGTCAAGTTCTTCATCGACCCCTTCAGCAATCACATTACCCTTAAGCAATACGGCAGGTGGATCCTCCTGAAGTTCACGTTCCAGCCTGGCCCTGATGCTTAGGCAGGGATTGAGTTGCTCGGCAAGCTGTTCCAAAAACGGATTATTGCTTTCTGCAGCAATCTGCTTTACCGCTTCAATATGCTGTAATGCTTTTTTAAGCTGTGAAAGTTCTCTTGGCCCCACCTTCTGTAAGCCAACCTTGGAGATCAGTCGTTCCAGATCTCCGATTTGCTTGATGTGGTTCAACAGCTCTTCGATCAATCCTGGATGCTGTACAAGGTACTCGACCATACCCAACCGTTCCTGAATAGGCTTCAGTTCTTTAAGCGGCATAATGATCCACTTGTGCAACAAACGTGCGCCCATGGGTGTACTGGTCTGGTCCAATACATCAAACAGCGTTACAGCGTTATCATTCGCCGAGCTGACAAGTTCCAGATTACGGATCGTGAAACGATCCAGCCACATGAATTGGTCTTCTTCCAGCCTTGATATGGCCGTGATATGTTTTAAATTCCGGTGTTCGGTTTCATTGAGATAATGGAGGATTACACCCGCTGCAATAATGCCGGTGCTAAGTTTATCCACCCCGAATCCCTTAAGCGAGCTGACCTCGAAATGTTTCGTGAGCGTTTCGGTGGCATAGTCGGCGGTAAAAGCCCAATCGTCCAGGTGAAAAGTATAGAACTTATCACCAAAGTACTCCATGAACTCCTTGCGTTTGCTCTTCTGGAACACTACTTCCGTGGGCTTAAAGCCCTGTAACAACTTATCCATATATTCAATACTACCCTGCGCAACATGAAATTCGCCGGTGGAGATGTCCAGAAAGGAAACGCCACATTGCTGTTTTTCAAAATAGACGGCAGCAAGGTAGTTATTCGATTTTTGATTTAGAATGTTGTCGTTATAGGCTACCCCTGGGGTTACAAGTTCAGTGACACCGCGTTTAACAATGGTTTTCGTTGCTTTGGGATCCTCCAACTGGTCGCAGATGGCGACGCGCTGTCCGGCACGCACCAACTTAGAAAGATAATTTTCCAATGAATGGTGCGGAAATCCTGCAAGCTCGATGTGACCATTCGGCCCCTGGCCCCTGCGGGTGAGTACAATACCCAGGATCTGTGCAGTTTTCACCGCATCTTCTCCAAAGGTCTCATAAAAGTCGCCTACTCTGAACAATAATAATGCACCAGGATACTTTGCCTTGATGACATTGTATTGTTGCATTAAGGGAGTTTCCTTCGTTTTATCCTTAGCCAAAATGATTCTGTTTACAAAAACTGTAAATATAATACCTTCAGCTTAGTCTTTGAACCCTGAATTAAATTAAAGTTTCTGCAACAACAGCATTCCGCAGATTACAACTTTGTTATGTAATCTAAAAACCGGCGTAATGCCTCGCGTTTTTCCGCCGTGAGGCTGAAATCAAGCTTATTCATCAGGTAATCGTCCAGATCAAAATGAGCGACAGCAGGCAAGGCATCTATTACCGCTTTCCGGTTTTCCAGTCCAAGTTCCAGAGCTTTGTCGAAGGCTTGTTTAAAATCCGCGGGAAGTTCTTTGTTCGCCACCCATGCGGCATAAACGAAAGGTAGACCGGTGAAATTCATCCATTGCTCGCCCATGTCATACCAAAATGGGAATACGTTCTTTTTTCCAAAGGTGCGATCTCCAATCAGCACCATTGCATCTGTTTCGGCGTCCAGATCGGTGGTAAATTCAACTTCCTGTTTCCAGTAGAACTTAAGCAACACTTTAGCCAGGTTGTTTGATGTGCGGGAATGCTTATCCAGCTTCACCGTACGGATCTGCTCAACCGGAACATTAGAAAAGATGAATACGGAATTTACCGCTCCGACTGAGCCGATGCAGTAGTTCGCAATGATATTCGCATTTGGCACATGAGGTATAGCAGCCACGGGTATTAAGCCCACATCTACCTGACCATCAATAAGCCGGGCTGCGCAATCTGAAGGAATATCTAAGCTGAGGTCAATTTGATTGATGACATCGGAATGTTCAATGCCGTATATAAAGGGTTTGGAATTTGTATAAGATACAGCGGAAATTTTTACTTTATTCAAGGTAACTATTTTAGATGATCGGTATTGTTAAAATCAAGTATTTCGAACTTCCCATCCTCATACCTGAAGCGATATAAAGTGGTGTTCAGGTGTGGAAAGTCGGCCATTTCAGCAAGTGGCTTTCCAGTAAGGATGCAACAAAGCAGTCTCATTGCACGACCGTGCATGCAGATCAGGATCTTGTGTTCAGCAGGTTTGGAGATGATGTAATCCATAGCCTGCTGGAGTCTCGCCTGGACTTCCGCAGGGCTTTCACCTCCGCTAAACTTCGCGTCATAATTGCCCGATTGCCATTGTTCCGCCAATTCGCGGAACACCGCACGGGAATGTTCAGTTGCGGGTTTGCCCTCCCACTCGCCCCATGCAAGTTCATCCAAACCGGAAAGCTGCTCCCATGGCAGTCCGGCATCAATGAAACCTTTAACTGTTTGGTGTGTACGCTTTAAGGAAGAGGTATATAGCTTATCAAAAGGAACTGCTTTGTAGCGTTGATAAAATGCTGCGCCTTGTCTGCGTCCAACATCGTTCAGGTCGCTGTTGATGCCACGTCCCTGCACAATGCCAGCAGCATTTAAATCCGTTTCACCATGTCTGATGATATAGATTTCCTTTTCCATTAATTAATAACCGGAAGTTTATAAAACTGCGGTTTTGCAGAATCCTCAAAAACATGATCCGTGTAATCGGTAACAACATTATAGAGCGTATCACGCTCAATAGGCTGTCGGTTTACCTGCTTGATGAGCTCTACGAGTTCTTTGGTGCTCATTCCGGGGCTTTGCTCCTCGGCACCTGCCATAGAATAGATCTTCGTGGTGTCATCCAGCGTTCCATCAATATCATCTACCCCGAAGTTTAAGGAAAGCTGTGCGGTTTGCCTGCTGATCATTGCCCAGTACGCCTTGATATGATCGAAGTTGTCCAGATAAATTCGTGCAATGGCGTAGTTGCGCAGATCTTCTATTACGGAAACCTCCGGCACATCACTCATCTGGTTGTTCTGGTTACGGAACTTCAATGGGATGAAAGCCTGGAAACCTCCGGTTTTATCCTGAAGCTGACGTAACCTTTCCATGTGATCCACACGGTGCCAGAATTGTTCTATATGCCCGTATAACATCGTGGCATTGCTACGCATGCCCAGCTTATGAGCTTGTTCGTGAATGTCTAGCCATTGCTCTGCATTACACTTATCGTTCGCGATTTTGGTTCTTACCTCTGGATGGAAGATCTCTGCACCGCCACCGGGCATCGAGTCTAAACCAGCTTCTTTCAGGTATTTCATACCTTCATAGTGGCTCAGCTTCGCTTTTTTAAAGATGTAGTAATATTCAACCGGTGTTAGGGCCTTAATGTGCAAGTCAGGGCGGTGTGCCTTTGTCCGACGGAAAAACTCCGCATAAAAATCAAGATTCTGCTTCGGCACTACGCCACCGGTGATATGAACCTCGGTAACGGGTTCATCATCGTATTTCTTTAAGGCCTCAATCATGGCATCTACACTCATCTCCCAGCCATCTTCCCGCTGTTTGATTAAACGCGAGTAAGAGCAGAAGTTACAGGTATAAACACATAAATTGGTTGGTTCAATATGAAAATTGCGGTTGAAATAGGTCTTGTCACCATGTTTACGTTCGCGGATGAAATTTGAAAGCACGCCCAAGTAGCTCAGCTCCGCATGTTCATACAGGCATACACCTTCATCGAAAGTGATCCGCTCTGCATTAAGTACTTTAACAGCAATTTTTCTCAACGGCTCAGTTAAACCGGCATCATTGATAAGAAAGTTCAGTTTTGTAATGGTATCCATTTCCATGTCGTGTAGACAAAAGTACAAAAAAATGGCAGCTGCTGGCTTGACCAGTACGGTGCTGCTGTCAGGTATTTGTCAAAGGAAAGGCTATACCCTTGTTACTGTTTGCTCCGCATGGCTTCTCTGAAGTATTTCAGCGGAACGAAAAGCATTCCAAAACACTCACCCTCTTGTTTTCCCATGTGCTTATGGTGTACCTTGTGCGCTTTCCGGAGTGCACGGAAGTAAATGTTGTTGGTACGGGTAAACCATTTGAACCGCTGATGAATAAATACATCATGAACCAGGAAGTATGCGATACCATAAAGTGTAATACCAATTCCGATGAAAAACATAAACCGGTAACCCTCTACAAAGTTGCCTACCGCGAAGAAGAACATTGAAACACCCGCGAACATGACGAAGAAGTAGTCGTTCTTCTCGAAGAAATGTGGCGTTTTGTTATGGTGATCCTCATGTAAGTTCCAAAATAGCCCGTGCATGATGTATTTATGCGTAAGCCAGGTCACGCACTCCATCAAGCAGAAGGTAATTAGTACAATCCCAATGTTGAACAATACAGTCATCATTATAAATTCATTAACATTTCCGTTTCAGCCTTAGAACCAGGCTTGTCAGTGATCAGGTAATTCTTAATTCTGCGATGAAGATCGGGATCTTTGGGAGTACTTGCATCTGCTTTAAGGAAGTTGACCAGTAACTGACGATCTTCCTTTACATTGCCGCTATAGTTCAGCATGGCAGGCACATTGGCCTGCGTGGTGTATCGGAAAAAGATAAGTTCCGGGTTCTTTGGTGCTTTTGAAATCGCCAGCTCCAGCAATCGTTTACCCTTTTTAAAATGGGACACTTTATTGATCGGGTTAAACGCATGTTTTGCCTGAATCATTTCAGAAATTGCTTTAAATCCCACTGTTACAGGTGCAGCAGTCTGCTCATCCAATTTCTTAAAACGATCACTAAACTTGTCCGCAACCTTACTGTCATTAGCAGCAAGATCAAGTTGCTTACGCATTTCAACGAGCCCGCCACCAGTTTGCACTATATTAAGCCCCAGGAAAAGAAATAACATTCTGAACATTATATCAATCTTAAACTATGTTTTACATATGAACCAGCCAGAAGACCCAACTTCTGGGCATTAGGCACCCGAATGCGACTCTCCAAAATGCTTTCGCAGGAGACCGACTTAATCTTATTGAACAAGGTCTTGTAGTAAATGTAAGCCACGTAAACACCGAAACGCGAAGAACGCGGCAGCTGTTTGATGCCTGCTAGCGCGGCATCAAAGTCCTTTTGGATCTCACACTCTATCTGTTCTTTCTCCCTTTGGGTGAAAACACTTAAGTCGACACCAGGAAAATAAACCCGCCCAAGTCCTTCATAATCATTCTTCAGGTCACGCAGGAAATTGACCTTCTGAAAAGCAGCGCCGAGTTTCATTGCTGAAGGTTTGAGATGATCATAGAGCTCCTGGTTATTTTCCGTGAATACCCGTAGGCACATCAAGCCGACAACCTCCGCAGAACCAAGAATGTATGTTTCGTATGAAAAAAGGGAGTGATTTTTATCCCGCAGATCCATTTCCATACTGGCTAGAAACTGTTCAATAAGTTCCCTGTCAATCCCATATCTATTAACCACGTGCTGAAAGCTGTTTAATATGGGGTTTAAACTAATTTTTTGCTCAATCGCACGGTAGGTGCTTTCCTGGAACTCCTTCAGCAATGTTTCCTTATCGTATTCATGAAAAGAGTCAACAACCTCATCTCCCAATCGCACAAAACCATAAATGCTGTAAATCGCTTCATGGAACTTCTTGTGCAGACAACTGATACCTAGCGAGAAGCTCGTACTGTAAGTCTTGGTAACGATTTTACTTGAGGCAATGGATATGTCGTCAAATAGTTGTTTCATGAGGATGTTTTTTCGTTAACGCTTTTAAAAGTTCCTGGGCGGCAACTTGCCCGGAAATTATAGCTGGTGGAACCCCGGGACCCGGAACAGTAAGCTGTCCCGTGTAAAAGAGATTACCAAGCTTTTTGTTTTTTAGCGAAGGTTTTAAGACCGCCGTCTGACCGAGTGTATTTGCAAGACCGTAAGCATTGCCGCCATACGCATTATAGTCATCTACGAAATCATTGATACAATAGGATTTCTTATAGATGATATTTTCTTTGAAAGTCGTACCGCTGAAAGCCTCAATCCTGCTGATGATGCCATCAAAATATCCATTTCGTGTTTCTTCAGTATCTTCAAGTGCCGTGGCCACCGGAACCAGGATAAATAGATTTTCCATGCCGGCGGGCGCAACAGTATCATCAGTTTTTGAAGGACAACAAACATAAAACAATGGTTTCTCCGGCCATTGTGGCGTCTTATAAATGTCTCCCGCATGCTTCTCAAAATCCGCATCAAAAAATAAGCTATGATGAAGCAATTTGTCGATGCGTTTATCTACACCAATATAATAAATGAGGCATGACGGCGCAAAGGTTTTTTCTGACCAATAGCTTGCCGGATAATTACGATATTTTTCCTCCAGTAATTGCTGTTCTACATGATTATAGTCCGCAGAGGCAATAATACCGTCGCATTCAAAACTGCCGCCAGGGGTTTGCAGACCTTTCACCTCCCCATCTTCCACCAGAATTTTTTCTACAGGTGTCCCGGTATGGAAGGTAACGCCAAGTTCCAGCGCAAGTTTGTGCATGCCGGAAATAATCTGGTGCATACCGCCCTCCGGATACCAGGTGCCCTGTACCAATGCAGAATAATTCATCATGGTATAAAGGGCGGGAATTTTATTGGCCATGGCCCCAAGGAATAAAACTGGAAATTCCATCAGTGCAACCAGCTTCGGATCTTTGAAATACTTTTTGACATAACTACTTACCGAGCTGAAAAGATTTGACTGCAGCATACCTTTGGCAACACGCAGATTCGCATATTCCAACCAGGAGAAAGCAGGTTTATAAACCAGGTCCTTCATCCCGACCTCATATTTAAACTGGGCTTCTCTCAGAAATTTATGCAGCGCAACGGAGCTGCCGGGTTCAACTTCGTCGAAACGCAAGTAAAGTGCCTTTAATTCTGCAGGTATTTGAAGAAGTTCATCCTGATCAAAAACTATCTGGAAGCCTGGGTCAAGCTTTTTCAGCTTATAGTAGTCTTCCGTTTTCTTTCCGAATTGAGCAAAAAAGTTGTCAAAAATATCCGGCATCCAGTACCAGCTCGGGCCCATATCGAAAGTAAAACCTTGTTCGGTGTAGGTTCTGGCCCTACCGCCTATCGCAGAATTTTTTTCATAAACGGTGACCTCATGCCCGTCACGGGCCGCAAAACATGCCGCGGAAAGTCCGGAAAAGCCACTTCCGATGATAGAAATTTTTGCCATTAAGCTATTTGTATAGATGGATTTGTTTGCAAGATAAGGTATAAGTACCCATTGTTTGATGTTGCTGGAACAATATTGTTTGAAGGTATCATTAAGCTTTGTAGTTGATCGAGTACATAACACCATTATACCTGCGATGGTTTTGATACGAGTTTGTGACGTACTTGCCAGGTAGTTGCTACGTACTTCGTTCGTGTGGATACGTAGCAAACCCGTTTCAACGCCCTGGCAATTTACTACCAAGTTCATTACTGACACGCATCCATAGCGCATTCGCGAGCAGGATGCGTAGAAACAAAAAGGCCTGAACACAAAAGTGCCAGGCCTGGTTGATTAAGATGCTTTAAATGCTATTTAGTTGCCTTGCTGAAATTTAACACTACATAAGCGGTTGTAGATCCATATTCAACAGGAGATTTCAAAACCATAGCGTCGCCTGTAGCAGAAAATAACACCAGGCGGTATCCCTGATCTACATTCTTGGCTTTA
The DNA here is from genome assembly GCF_059278965.1 of Pedobacter sp. NEAU-ZC8. Lineage (NCBI taxonomy): Bacteria > Pseudomonadati > Bacteroidota > Sphingobacteriia > Sphingobacteriales > Sphingobacteriaceae > Pedobacter > Pedobacter sp. NEAU-ZC8. The sequence continues at coordinate 130,830 of NZ_JCAJXC010000003.1, read as the reverse complement.
TCGCCATCCTCAAGTTTCTTGAACTGGAAGGTTTGATCCGCCGGGCTTGCTGACCAGAAAATGCTCTGTGTTTTAGCCACACAGCCCTCTGCACCACCAGATAAGATGTAACTTCCGTTACCGCTGTTGGTTAAACTCCATGTACTACCATTGAAACAGCTTGCAGAAGCCTCTCCCAGAAAAGATCTCACTGCTATAGCAGGTACGCCTTCGTAACTCACGTTGCTTAAAACCCATGTTCCTGTAACATTACCGCGCTTTATGGTGCTGGCATTCTTTGTTGAGGAACAACTTTGCAACACCATTATAGCACTACACAAAATGGCTGCGATTACTAATATTCTTTTCATAAAATTGTTTTTTCATCATAACTTACACAAATCCTGCCAAAGCGTGGATCAATTAATTCCGAACCTTAATTTTGTTCATCAAAAGAACGTTATTTAAAATACACTAAAATGAAAACAGAAACCATTGCCATACATGCCGGGAACTTAGTAAAGAGTAATACGGGTGATGTTACTCAGCCACTTAGCTTATCTACCACATTTTTCAGGGATGAGAATGGTGGCTACCCAGGCGGACATATGTATAGCAGGGTCAGCAATCCAAACCGCTCCACGCTTGAAAATTTACTCGCTACGCTAGAAAAGGGTGTCGAATGTTGCGCATTTTCCTCAGGTAATGCAGCAGGAATGGCAGTATTTCAGGCGCTGAAACCTGGCAGCCACATCATCGCACCAGATGATATGTACTGGGGCTTTAAGAAACAGTTGCAGACTATTTTTAAAGACAGCCTGGAGATCGATTTTGTTGACCTCACCAACACGGAGGGCATTGCCGATTACATTAAAGAAAACACGGTGATGATCTGGATCGAAACCCCATCTAATCCACTATTGAAGATCACAGACATCAGGGCCCTCAGTGCGATTACCAAAAAGCATAATTTGATCCTGGCTTGCGACAGCACCTTTGCTTCACCGATATTACAACAACCTATTACCTTAGGTGCAGACATTGTGATGCACTCCACGACTAAATATATTGGAGGACACAGCGACGTGCTGGGCGGCGCTTTGATTACTGCGAAAAAGGATGAGTTTTGGGAACGAATCCGTAATATCCAGCAAATTGGCGGAGCAGTACCATCACCTTTCGATAGCTTCCTGTTGGTGCGAAGTATCAAAACATTGCCCTACCGCATGCGCGGGCACTGCAGCAATGGTATGGCCTTGGCGCAGTACCTGGAAAAACATCCGCAGATCGAAGCCGTTTATTATCCAGGGCTAGCCTCACATCCCCAACATCAGATCGCAAAGGAACAGATGTCTGATTTCGGTGGAATGATGTCAGTATTGATCAAAGGAGGCTTCGAAGAAGCAAAAAAGGTGGTTAATCAAGTGAAGTTGTTTGCCCAAGCGACGAGTCTTGGTGGCATAGAAAGTCTGATCGAACACCGGGCCTCTGTAGAGGGCCCTGACACCAAAACTCCGGGTAACCTACTGCGCATATCGGTTGGGCTGGAGCACGTAGATGACTTGATTGAAGATTTTAACCAAGCCCTTGGCTAATTATTTTATTTGGCAAACGTATATTTTAGCTCCAAGTATCCGAATTTTAGGCAGCTGATAATATTTTTTCAGAATAAAGTTTTGAACTTGAAGATCTAAAATATACATTTGTGACATCAGCGATGCTGAACTAATCAATACCGGTAAATGGTTTGATTTATTAAGAAGTGGCGAGAGACAGGCTCATTAACCCACTGGCAACCCTCCTAACACGAGAAGGTGCCAATTCCTGACCAGAGGGCATGGAGCCACTGGAAAAATAATATTAAACTAAATGAAAACGAACCATCAACGTCTGTTGGCAGTCAGACAAAATCATTTGCCACAATCCAACCTTCTTATCCTACCGGGAACTAACATTTGCAGAATTGTAGCTGCTGCAGATGATATGTGCTGTTGCATATCTTAAACTCAAAAATCTTCCTTTTTTGTTAAGCCATTCAATTAGGAAGGCCTCGTAACGGGGTACGCTTTTTTACAAGAATAATTTTAACTAATTTAAAGATATGTCAACTTCATATAAATTTGAAACGCTGCAACTACATGCAGGTCAAGAGATTGATCCAACTACAGGATCTCGCGCAGTACCAATTTATCAAACCACTTCTTACGGATTCAAGAACTCAGAACATGGTGCAAACCTGTTTGCATTGAAGGAATTCGGAAACATTTACACCCGTTTAATGAACCCGACGACGGATGTTTTTGAGAAGCGTATCGCTGCACTGGAGGGCGGTGTAGCTGCTGTGGCGGTAAGTTCTGGCCAGGCAGCCCAATTCCTTGCCTTGACAAACATTCTACAAGCAGGCGACAACTTTGTTTCTTCGACACACCTATATGGTGGCAGTTACAACCAGTTTAAAGTTTCTTTCAAAAAGCTGGGTATAGAAGTAAAGTTTGCACAAGGTGATAATCCTCAGGATTTTGAAGCCAAGATAGATGAGAAAACAAAGGCGATCTATGTAGAAACCATTGGAAATCCTTCGTTCAGCATTCCTGACTTTGAAAGGATCTCCTCCATAGCGCAGAAACATGATCTGCCATTGATCGTAGATAATACCTTTGGTGCTGGTGGATACCTGTTCAGGCCGCTGGAACATGGGGCGAATGTTGTTGTAGAATCGGCAACGAAGTGGATCGGCGGGCATGGTACCAGCATCGGCGGTGTAATCGTTGACGGCGGAAACTATAACTGGGGCAATGGTAAATACCCGCAGTTTACCGAACCGTCCGAAGGTTATCATGGTCTGGTGTTCAATGATGTTTTTGGAATTGGTGGTCCTTTTGGAAACATTCAATTCGCAATCCGTACAAGAGTTGAGGGTTTGCGCGACTTCGGTCCTTCCATCTCTCCTTTTAACTCCTTTTTACTGATTCAGGGTCTTGAAACCTTATCATTACGTGTACAGCGTCACGTTGAAAATGCTTTGGCTTTAGCAACATGGCTGGAGAAACATCCTGCGGTGAAGAGCGTAAGTTACCCTGGACTAGAAAGCAGTCCATATCACGCTTTAGCGAAGAAATATCTTCAGAATGGATTCGGCGCGGTGTTGTCTTTTGAACTTCATGGGGAAAAAGAACAGGCTATTACGCTGGTAGACAATCTGAAATTGGTGAGCCACTTGGCCAATGTGGGTGATGCAAAAACGTTGATCATCCAGCCTTCTGCAACAACACACCAACAGTTGAGCGCTGAAGAACAACGCCAGGCAGGTGTAACACCTACACAATTGAGAGTATCCGTTGGTATTGAACATATTGACGACATAAAAGCTGACTTTGAACAGGCATTTCAAAAGATCTCGGGTACGGATGTTGCAAGCTAATTTGAAATGAGCGAAGTACAATATTTTCATGCCGCAGAAGGCCTGACACTCGAAAGTGGTAAGCAACTGAAGAACTTCAGAGTTGCTTACCATACTTATGGCCGGCTGAATGCAAAAAAAGATAACGTGATCTGGGTTTGTCACGCACTGACGGCGAATTCAGATGTCTTTAGCTGGTGGACAGGGCTCTTCGGTAAGAAAGAGTTGTTCAATCCTGAAGAACACTATATCATATGTGCCAATGTACTTGGTTCCCATTACGGGACGACTAATCCTTTGTCTGTAAATCCAATTACGGGCAATGCCTACTATCTTTCCTTTCCTGAGTTTACCATCCGTGACCTGGTGAAAGCACATCAGCTGCTCGCCGCCCATCTTGGGATTGAAACGATCAAGGTTTTAATTGGGGGTTCCCTTGGAGGACAACAGGCGCTCGAATGGGCCATCATGGCCAATAAGGAAATTGAAAACCTGGTCCTGTTGGCATGTAATGCTGTGCATTCCCCATGGGGCATTGCATTTAATGAAAGTCAGCGGCTCGCGATAGCGACTGACCGAAGCTTTTATGCACAGAAAAAGGACGGTGGGAATAAAGGGCTTAAAACCGCGCGTAGCATAGCTTTACTGTCCTATCGCACCTATGAAGCTTATGGGGCTACGCAATTGGAAAGTTCCAATGAGAAAACCGGTGATTTCCGGGCCTCCTCCTACCAAAATTATCAAGGGGAAAAGCTGGTTAAGCGCTTCAACGCTTACAGCTACTGGTATCTTACCAAAGTCATGGATAGCCATAATGTTGGCCGCGGCCGACAAAGCATCACTGCTGCACTTGCAGCAATTAAATCGAATACCCTGGTGATCGGGATTCAGAATGACGTACTGTTCCCGGTGTCCGAGCAAGAATTCATTGCACAACATATTCCCGGCGCGAAGTACCACCTGGTTAACTCTGCGTATGGCCACGACGGCTTCTTGATCGAGACACAGGCACTTACGGGCTTGATCAGTAACTTCCTTAAGGAGCACGCAAATAAGAAAATTGTAAAATTAATACAGACTGCATAATGAGTGAAAAAATAAAGATTGGACTTTTTGGTTTTGGCGTTGTTGGTCAGGGTTTACATGACGTAATTCTTGGACAAGACCTAAATCTGGAGATCATCAAGATTGCCATCAAAAACCCAGAGAAGAAAAGGAGTCTTGACCCTTCCTTATTTACCACCAATCACCAGGAGATCTTCGATCACCCGGAAATTAATACCATCGTTGAACTGATAGACGATGCAGATGTCGCCTTTGAAATTGCAAAAAAGGCGCTAAGCAGCGGCAAACATGTTGTTTCCGCTAATAAAAAAATGATAGCGATCCATTTGGCCGAGTTGGTTGACCTGCAGCTGAAGCATGGTACCTCATTGCTTTATGAAGGTTCTGTTTGCGGCAGTATTCCGATCATCCGAAACCTGGAAGAATATTACGATAATGAGCTTCTGCATGGGATCAGTGGTATCTTCAATGGTTCATCAAACTACATACTTTCAAAAATATTCAATGAAAAGCTGAACTACCATGTCGCTTTAAAACAGGCACAGGATCTTGGATTTGCAGAAACTGATCCGATCTTAGACGTGGGTGGCTATGACCCTAAATTTAAGCTGACCATTGTTGCTGCACATGCTTATGGCCTGTTCCTGAAGCCGGAGGATATCCTCAACGTCGGCATACAGCACATCTCAGACCATGATATCCGCTACGCAAAGGAAAAGGGCTACAAGATTAAACTTGTACCTACTGCGAAAAAGATTGGCAGTTCAGAGTTGATCACCTATGTATTGCCAAAATTCATCAAACCGGACGACTTCCTGTACAATGTAGAAAATGAATACAATGGTGTAACCGTGCAGGCCGCATTTGCAGACAAGCAGTTCTTTTTTGGTAAAGGCGCTGGAGGACATCCGACAGGATCAGCTGTTTTATCTGACATCACTGCTTTAAGGTACGGCTACCGGTACGAGTACAAGAAGTATCACCGTCAAGGCAGCCTTAGCCATTCCAATAAGGTGAATATAGAGGTTTACATCCGCTATGTGGAAGAAAGCACTTTAGAAAAGCTGCAGGTGAGTGATATTGTTGAGCGGTTTAGCCGGAACGATTACAAGTATGTAATCGGGATGGTAAGCCTGGAGAATTTGTTAAAGAATAAAGATCTTCTGGAACATGGGGATGTCTTTATTGCACATACTGGAGATTACTCCTTTTCGGAAGCAGCGCTGGAGATTGCTGCAGATGAAGAAGCGCTAATACTTAATTAGTTTTGTTTGTTTAATGAAAAAGGCCGGTTTTACCGGCCCTTTTTATTTACAAGATATTTTAGATTTCGCGATTGATGTCCCAGTTTTCAAGGTACTCGGCAACTCGTTTCACGAAAGAGCCACCTAGCCCGCCGTCTACTACCCTGTGGTCGTAAGACAAGGACAGATACATCATATGTCGGATGGCGATTACATCACCAAACTCCGTCTCGAGTACTGCAGGTTTCTTTTTGATCACGCCAACAGCCAGGATAGCCACTTGCGGCTGATTGATGATCGGCGTACCCATGATGTTACCGAAAGATCCCACATTCGTAATGGTAAAGGTACCACCCTGGGTTTCATCTGGCTTTAGTTTGGAATTCCTTGCACGGCTTGCCAGATCGTTCACTGATTTGGTCAGCCCTACCAGATTTAGCTGATCGGCCTTTTTGATCACAGGGACAATAAGATTTCCGCTTGGTAAAGCCGCGGCCATTCCAATATTAATGTCTTTCTTTTTGATGATCTGGGTACCGTTTACAGATACATTGATCATCGGATAATCTTTTATGGCTTTCGTAACGGCTTCTACAAAGATTGGTGTAAAGGTGATCTTCTCGTTTTCACGTTTTTCGAAGTTCTTCTTTACACGGTCGCGCCAGAGCACCATATTGGTTACGTCAGCTTCTACGAATGAAGTTACATGCGGAGAAGTCTGTACACTCATCACCATGTGATCGGCGATCAGTTTACGCATGCGATCCATTTCGACAATCTCATCACCGCCACTTACGCTAACTGCTGCTGCTGCTGCTGGCTTAGCTACAGCTGCTGGTGTTGATGGTATTTGTTGTGAAGCAGGTGCTGCCGGGCTTGGTGTACTACTGTTGTCCCGCGCTGCGATATATTTCAATAGATCGTCTTTGGTCAGGCGGCCTTCGGCGCCTGAGCCCTCAATCTGATCAAGCTCTTCATTGGATATATTTTCCTGCGCAGCAATGTTCCTGACCAAGGGCGAATAAAAACGATCTCCGCTGGTACTGCTTTCGGTCATTGTTGCTTGTTGAGCTGGCGCCTCTTGTGTCAGGGCTGCAGGAAGTGGAACTTCCGGAAGTTCGCTGACCTCTTCTGTAGCTACAGCTGGCGGAGTTGTGGCTTCGCCCTCTGCCGTTTCAATGATCCCGATTACTGCACCTACTTGTACAATTTCGTCTTCTTTATAGAGCTGCTTGACAAGGGTTCCGGCAACTGGCGCAGGAACTTCAGAATCGACTTTATCGGTAGCAATCTCGAGTATGGTATCATCCAGTTCAATGCGCTCACCAGGTTGTTTGGTCCATTTGATAATGGTTGCTTCTGCAACGCTCTCCCCCATTTTGGGTAACAGTAATTCGTATTGAGCCATTTTAATTCGGTAAATTATTATTTGGTTTTCCCAGCAAAAGTAAGTGTTTTCGGGAACTTATTATTGATCTAGTTTAAGGCGGCTTAAAAGCAAGGTTAATGCAGAGGCAGCAGCACGTTCAATATTCTGTGTGCGTTTATTGCCGAAATTGAATTTCCTGGCTTCCACACCATGCCTGCTTGCTACTGCAATCCACACGGTGCCAACGGGTTTGTCCGGTGTACCACCATCGGGACCAGCAATACCGCTAACGGATATCGCATAGTCTGTCTTGAAGTTTTGCAAGGCACCCAAGGCCATCTCTTTTACGGTTTGTTCGCTTACCGCACCAAATTCCATGAGGGTTGAAGCCTGTACACCAAGTACAGCCATCTTCAGGTCGTTAGCATACGTGACGGCACCGCCGCTGAATACTGCCGAACTTCCCGGGTGTTTGGTTAAAAGGTGTGCAATGTAGCCGCCAGTGCAGCTTTCTGCAGTAGATAGGCTGAGTTTCCTGGATTTCATGATATCCAATACTGCTTTTTCTAATGGGATATCATCTTCAACCACCACAAATTCGCGGACCTCATCTGCAATCATTCTGGAGTACCGATCAATGTCGGTATGCAGCTGTGCTTCATCTCTCGAACTTCCGCTTAAACGTAGCCGCACTTGTCCGAGTTTAGGCAGGTATGCAAGCTTAATATATTCCGGTAGTGCTGCTTCGATCTCCGCAATCCGCAAGGCTAGGAAAGACTCACCGATGCCAGCGGTCAGTATGGTCTTGTGGTAGATGAATGGAAGGTTCAGTGCGGCCTTCAAACGTGGCAACACTTCTTCTTCCATCATGTACATCATCTCATAGGGTACACCTGGCATGGAAACGAAGATCTTTCCGTGTTCATTGAACCACATGCCGGGAGCCGTACCGTTCCTGTTGGGCACCACCACACAGCCATCAGGAACATCCGCCTGCATGCGATTGAGCTCAATCATCGGCCGGTTGGCTCTTTGGAAGATGGCTGACACCTGTTCTAACGTTTCTTCATCCCGACGGAAGCCCATGTTAAAGTACTTGGCCAGGGTGCGCTTCGTGATATCGTCTTTTGTGGGTCCAAGTCCGCCGGTGATCAGGATCACCTCGGCGCGACTTTCGGCAAGTTTCAACGCATCAAGGATGTGCTGTTCATCATCCGATACCGAGCTGATCTGTTTTACCCGGATGCCAATGTTGTTTAACGTTTGAGCCATCCAGGCAGAGTTCGTATCAACGATTTGCCCTATGAGAATTTCATCTCCGATGGTAATAATTTCTGCTAGCATATGTTAGTCATAACGCGAGTAGTAACCTTGTTGTTTGCTTAACTTAAGGTCCTGAAGAATTGATGCTTTAACTTTGATGGTAATAGAATAGCTCTTGTAATAACCGAAAGGTACCCAGTTGATACTCATGTCCCAGCAATGTAGATCACGATAGATCGCGATGTTGGTTAATGAAATGTCCTTTCGTTCGAAATCGTAACCAGAGTTAAACTGTACTTTCAGTTTTTCGGTTAAGTTGAAATCGCCATTGAAAGTTAATGCATTGGTGATTCTGGAGTTTGTGCCTTCCGGACTGGTAGAATATTGGAAACTGTACGCAAAGGCAAAGTTCCATGGAATATTGAAGTCTACAAAGGCGTTAGGATCTCTACTGATGGCCCGAAGTTGTGCATCCTGTTCAGGTGTGCGGCCCGTTTTAACGGTTTCTTCATTCACCCGGTCGATGTTTTCGTTTCTCCGTTTGAAAGATTCAGGATTGAGACTGTAATCGAATGAAAAACCAAAGCTGGTTAAACGTGGAATGGTGTACTGGTCGACCAACCTTTTCGTGATCCGGCTGTTGATTATGGTGTCGCCTACCTGATAAGGGTTCAGGATACCATTATAGTTAATCCCCAGTTTATCTGTAAACTGAGAACGGCCACTGAAAGAGATGGTGGAAAGCTTGAAAGCCGGTGCCAGGAAGTTATAAGATCCCGAGAAGTTCAAACCCTGGATTATTGGGATCTTCCTGAACCCTGTACCGGTGGTGTCTTTGTCTGACCTTACTTTCGCTTCAACGGTGTTGTCTAATCCAAAGCTCAGCAACGCCTGCTCCCCTTGCGAAGGTCCGGTGTAAAGGGTTCTTTCAAAGATGGAATACCTGCGATTTCTTCCCGGATAAGAAGGATCAAGTACCGGACTACCATCCTGATAGCGAAGTTCGTTGTAATACCCTTTTCTAGGATCGGAAAAGTCCGGTTTATAGCTCAGGTTAAAGTTTGGCGTCATGACATGTCTGATGGCGCTGATCTTACTTGAACTACCAAACTGTGCCTGGTTGTAGATCTTGGTAGACATACCGATACCGATGTTATATTCTCCGGAACGTTTGAATCCTTGTATGGTATCGTAAGTTAATGAGTCAGGGCGGTTCACCAGTCTCAACATCTTCTGTTGCACAGACTGAAAGTGCCATTGCTCATTGTACTGCGCATTCACGTTGAAATTGAAATAGTTTGCAACGTTGAATGGTAAACTGATTGGAATGTTGTGGTTAAAACCATTCTGGAACCTTTTAAACCCGTCTTTATCAAAAAGCTTGTCTTCAGTTGTACTTACCGTATTATTGGCCTGCAAGGAATAACCAAGCGTTAACTTCTGATACCACTTTTGTTCCCCAACCCTATTCTTGGAATCAAAAGGATTGATGGTATTCATACTTAGGTTTACCTGCGGCAAGGTTAAGCTTATGGTTTTACTCTGGATCTCCTGGCTGTGCCCTAATGCCGCCGTAAGATTGAAGATGCCCATGGTTTTTCCGTAGCTCACACTGGAAGCGAGGGTATTTTGCGATATGGCACGAACGTCATAGGTATTTCCAGCAGCCGTAGCCCGGTTATAAGAAGATGTTCCTGCATTCACATAAGCACTAAAAACGGTTCCGGGATTTGCATTCGCATTCTGGCTATGGGTCCAGTTGATATGGAAGTTTTTCTGCGGTTCGTACTCCGGTGTACCTTCAAGTCCGTTTCTGGTGCTTGCATACGATATATTGACGTTACCGTTGTATTTATACCGCTTCAGGTAATTGGAGTTGATGTTGGCTTCATAGGATCCCCGGGTAAAAATGGTCCCCATAATGCGGGCATCGAGGTAATCATTGAAACCTAGGTAATAACCGGCATCGCGAAGGAAGAATCCTCGTGTAGCATCTTCACCAACACTCGGCAGAATGATTCCGGAGGACTTTTTATTGGGCTTAGGAAAGAATGCAAAGGGAAGACCTATGGGAATCGGGATATCTTCAATTTTAAGGTAAGCAGGTCCGGTAATGATCTGATGTTCTGCAACGATCCCTTTGGTGATATAAATACCGAAGTGTGGATGTGGCAGGTTACAGGTACTATAGGTCATCCCCTTTACATGGATCTCATCATCGGGTTGTTTCTTACTCTGGCCTCCGGAAAAGAAACCACCCTCCTGTTCGGTGAAGGTGTTGTACACGGTACCCTTTCCTGATTTGGTATTGTAAAGCAATGAGTCAGCAACGGATGAGCCTTCCTGTTCCATCTTGAAGATTGGTTTACCGTAGTAACGTCCTTTCTCGTCCTTCAAACCGCTGGCGAAGATGGTGTTGTTTTTGGAATCGTATCGAATGTACTCTGCATCAAGCTCAAAGCTTTGGTAAACGACGCGTGCATTTCCATACAAATACATGATGCTTCGGTCTTTGCTGTATTTTGTAGAGTCGCGTGCATAGGTTTCTACCCTATCACTTAAACCTCCTGCAGGAGGCGTCTGGCGCTTAGCCGTATCTTGGTTCAGGGTATCTTGCTGTGGTATAACCTGGATCATCGCCAGGCCCGCAAAGCCATAGGATTTATTACCTGTTACAGCTAATAAAATGAATGAGGTAACTAAAATGATTGACCGTAAAAGTTTCAAATTCGTGTGTGAATGTTATTTTTGCATTAATGTATAATCCAAAACGTCCAAAATTAATCAAAAATATACCATTGATAAGTCCAAATGCTATAATGATGGTATTTATTTCTCTGCTAACCATCATCTCCTTTGATAATCAAGCCTTTAGCCAGGGATACAAAATAAAAACCATCGTCATCGATGCGGGTCACGGTGGCAAAGACGGCGCCACTAGAGGTGCCTTTTCTACTGAAAAAGAAGTTGCTTTAAAAACCGCTCTAAACCTCGGAAAGCTCATCGAAGCCGAAATGCCTGATGTCCGGGTGGTTTATACCCGTACTTCAGATGTCTTTGTGCCATTATACGACCGCATCGGCGTTGCCAACGAGTCTAAGGCGGATCTTTTTATCTCCATCCACTGCAACGATATGCCCCTTCGCCGGAGTACCGTAACAACAGGTTACCGCAAGCTAAAAAGCGGAAAACGGGTACCGATCAGGAAGACAGTTTATAGAAAGAGTACTTCCACCCGCGGAACGGAAACCTTTGTTTCTGGTATGGGCCGGATGAATGAGCAGGATGAGGTGATAAAAAGGGAGAACGCAGCCATTCTACTCGAAGAGAACTATCAGGAAAATTATCAGGGCTTTGATCCGAACAATCCTGAGAATTATATCATACTTTCGTTGATGAAGAATAACTTCCGCGAGGCTAGTTTAAACTTCGCCAAGATGGTGCAGAATGAATATGTTAAGGCTGGTCGCATAGACCGCGGCGTACAGGAGAAAAGTCTCGCTGTGTTGGCGAGAGCGGGTATGCCGGCGATTTTGACGGAGATAGGCTTTATCTCCAATCCCGAAGAAGAAGAATATATGAACTCCGAACTTGGTCAGGCGGAGATCACCAGAGGACTATTCAATGCAATTTCAACATATAGAAAAACGGTAGAACATAATTAATGAGCGGAATTTGTAGGAAGGAAATGCGGAAATACTTTAGATTTTTTGTTTGCACATTATTGGTTGGTAGTAGTTTAGCAGTAAAGGCACAAGGTGAGAACTACCGGGTAAAAACAATTGTAATAGATCCGGGCCATGGCGGTAACAAACCTGGCGCCAGGGGCTCTTTCTCGACGGAGAAAAACGTAGCCCTGGAAGTAGCGCTAAAACTGGGAAAAAGATTTGAGGAAGATATGCCTGAGATGAAGGTGTTATTCACCAGAAAAACTGACGTGGATGTAGATTTCCTTAAGCGGGCAGCAATTGCCAATAATGCGAAGGCAGACCTCTTCATATCGATCCACTGTAACTCCGTAGCGAGTTCAAGAGCCAGATCAACCTATGGAACGGAGACCTTCGTGGCGGGTTTACACCGCATAGATGAGCAGAATGTAGCCATTCGGGAGAATGCGGATATTAAGCTTGAAAAGAACTATAAGGAAAAATACGACGGGTATGATCCAAACGATCCTGAAACTTTTATAATACTTTCTTTGTTTAGAAATAACTTCAGGGCTAAGAGCACTGAAATTGCGAAGTTGATCCAGTCGAATTATGAAAAGAACGACAGGATAAACAGGGGCGTTAAAGAGCAGGGTTTATTGATCCTACAGCGCGCGGGAATGCCGGCTGTGCTCACGGAAATTGGCTTCATCAGCAATCCTGCGGAGGAGAAATATATGAATTCGGAAAAGGGCCAGAATGAGATTGTCGATGCCATCTTTAACGCAGTGAAAAAATACAAACAACAAAACGAATAAATAAAAACCAGGATCGAGTGAAAATAGCAAACGAAACCAAAGTGGGCATACTAGCTGCCTTTGCCATAGCCTTATTAATCATCGGGTATAACTTTCTAAAAGGCAATTCCATTTTTTCCAACGAGACGGTACTATATGCCAAATACCCAAGGGTTGACGGTTTAGGAGTATCCAAGCCAGTGCTGATTAATGGATTTCAAATTGGTCGCGTAGACAAATTACAACTACAGCCCGACGGTTCAATCGTTGCAACACTGAAGATCAATGGCAAATACGACATTCCTAAAAACAGCATTGCACGCCTGGAGAGCACTGACCTTTTAGGTAGCAAAGCAATCGTTATGGGACTTGGCACCGGCACCGTGTTCGCACAGGAAGGCGATACCTTGAATGCCAATGTCGAGAAGAACCTGATGGAAGCGGTTGAACCCGTGCAGAAAAAAGCAGAAGTGATGGTCGGAAAGTTAGATTCCATCCTGACCTCGATCAATTCCATCATGAATCCGAACTTCCAAAAGAATGTTGACAAAAGCTTTAACAGCATTGCTTCTACGCTTGCTTCCTTAGAAGCAACTTCAAAAAAGGTTGATCGTATGGTTGGTACCGAAAGTTCTAAAGTTGAAGCGATCATGAATAATGCGGTATCGATTTCAAATAACCTGAAAAACAACAACGAGAAGATCAATTCAATTCTGAATAACTTGAATACTGTAACCGATCAGGTTGCTGCCGCTAACTTCAAGCAGACGATCGACAACGCTAATCAGGCGGTTGCCGAGTTGCAGGGCGTCGTGGGCAAGATTAACCAGGGACAGGGAAGTTTAGGTTTACTGGTGAACGACCGGCAGATGTATGATAACCTGAATAATGCCTCAAAAAGTTTGGATAATCTGCTGATTGACCTGAGAGAAAATCCTAAGCGCTACGTACACTTCTCGGTATTCGGAGGCGGAAAGAAAGATAAATAAAGATTACTAAATCAGATAAGTTACACCTTCGAGTGCCAGTTCGGTATTCGGAAATACTGCAGCCGCTTCATCAAGGAGCGGCTGCAGTGTTTTATAACGGGACGAGAAATGTCCGATCAGAAGTTTACTTGCACCGGTTTGCTGCGCAATCTCAGCGGCCTGCAAAGCAGTGGTATGATGCGTAAAAATTGCCCGGTCCAATAGTTCATGTAAAAACGTTGCTTCATGATAAAGCACTGTACTGTTCTTGATGCTATCCAGGTAAGTACCATCGGCAAGCGTATCCGAACAGTAGCAATAGGTTTTTGGTTCGTTGGAATCAACGGTATAGTCGATGTTCAGAATGGTTGAGCCATTCGGAAGATCCAGGTCTACCCCACGCTTTAACAAGGGATAATATTCTATCGGCACCTGATCTGCCTCGAGTTTTTCGACCAGCAGTTTTCGAAGACGTTTCTTCTCTCTGAACTTAAAACCCGTACAGGGAATGCGGTGGTTTAAAATGATGGTCTCCACGCTTAGGTCTTGGTTCTCATAAATACAGGTAGGTTTATTTGCCTGTACCGCGGTAAACTCGATTGGAAATTTAAGGCTTGTGTCGGAATGTTTAAACTGAAGGTTTAATATTTCAAGTAAGGGTTCCGGACCAAAGATCTTCATCGGTTTGGTCCGGCCGTTGAGGTGCATACTTGATAGCAATCCAACTAGTCCAAAGTAATGATCTCCATGTAAGTGACTGATGAATACGTGGTCAATCTTACTGGATTTTATGCCATATTTAATTAGCTGCTGTTGGGTACCTTCACCGCAGTCGATTAAGTAGAACTTTTCATTACAATTGAGCAGTTGCGCCGTAGGGTTTCTATTATAAACCGGCGTTGCAGAACTACTGCCTAAAATGGTTACCTCAAATTTCATTTGTTACTTCACTTCTTCGTCTAAATCATCTTCGTCGTCTTCGTCACCAGCTCCGCCACCCAGAAGGTCTTTTTCAACTTCTTCCATGAAGATCAGGTCCTCTGCTTCACGCAGCTTAGCAACAAAGTTTAAGGATTCGTCAAGACCGGAGATTTCGATGATCTTCTCGAGCGAATCGTTCACACCTGTGATCAGGAAGTGTCCATTTGCCTTCTTGCACAAGCGGTCGCCAACAAGCAGGCAGCTTAGGTCCTGGCTATCCTCACAATCCTTTACCATAGAAAGATCCATGATGATGTTACGATATCCCTGAGAGTTCAACAGGATAAATTCAGATTTCAATAGTGGTGCATTGTCGTTGGTAAAAGTTTCCTCATTCAGCTTAACAACAACGTACTTTTCGTGTTTATCAACAATTAATGCCATTCGTTTTTGTATTTAGGTGCGTTTGTGTTTAGGAAAGGGACCTCAGACATTCCTGAATATTAGATTCTATTCGGGTGTAAACGTCTTCGGCTTCATTCTTCACAAACTGATCACCGGTTATTTGTTCGTATAATTCAATGTAACGTTCGGATATGGACTCAATGATCTCTGGTGTCATTACAGGTACAACTTGCCCTTCTTTACCCTGAAAATCATTTTCAATCAACCACTTTCTGACAAATTCTTTAGAAAGCTGCTTTTGTGCAGTTCCATTGTCCTGCCTTTCCTGATATCCTTCAGCATAAAAGTAGCGGGAGGAATCCGGGGTATGGATCTCATCAATCAGATAGATTTGGTCACCCACTTTACCGAACTCGTATTTTGTATCCACCAGGATAAGTCCACGTGAAGCTGCAATCTCGGTTCCACGTTGGTAGAGCGCACGAGTGTAAGCTTCCAGCTGTTCATAGTCCTTAAGTGAGACAATGCCCTGCGCAAGAATATCTTCGCGGGAAATGTCTTCATCGTGCCCGACGGCAGCTTTCGTGGTCGGCGTGATGATTGGCTCGGGAAGTCTATCGTTTTCCTTCAAACCCTCTGGTAAAGACACGCCACAAACGCTGCGTTTACCGGCGTTATACTCACGCCAGGCATGACCTGCAAGGTAACCTCTGATCACCATTTCAACTTTGAAGGGTTCACAGATCCGGCCAATCGTTACCATTTCATCCGGCACAGCCAATACCCAGTTCGGCACAATATCTTTAGTGGCTTCAAGAAACTTGGCTGCAATCTGATTCAGAACCTGCCCCTTGTAGGGAATTGCTTCAGGGAGCACGACATCGAAGGCGGAGATACGGTCGGTAACCACCATCGCCATAAACTGGTTCGAAATGGTGTAGACGTCTCTGACTTTACCCTTGTAAAAATTTGTTTGTCCTGGAAACTGGAAATTGGTTTCTTTAATTGCCTTCATTCTGTTGGTATTCGCGTGTTTTATTTTGATGCCTTTTTGGGGCTGTTATTAATGAAGCTCTCGGCTATTGAATATCGCCGTAAGCTTTTAGTATTCGTTTTACAAGTTTATGCCTTACCACATCTTCCCCGGTTAGATAGATGATATCAATACCAGGAATATCTCCGAGGATTCTTAGTGCGTTGTGCAGCCCCGACATTTGCTTCTTTGGTAAATCGATCTGCGTAACGTCACCAGTAACAATGAATTTCGCCGTTGGTCCCATCCTGGTCAGGAACATTTTCAGCTGAAGGTCGGTGGAGTTCTGGGCCTCATCGAGGATCACGAAGCAGTTATCCAATGTTCTACCACGCATGAATGCCAAAGGAGCAATTTCGATGGTCCGGTTCTCCAGATACATTCTAAGCTTATCTGCAGGGATCATGTCGTCTAAGGCGTCATATAAAGGTCGTAGATATGGATCTACCTTTTCCTTCAGATCACCAGGAAGGAAGCCAAGGCTCTCCCCTGCTTCTACTGCCGGGCGTGTTAGGATGATCCGCTTAACCTCTTTATTTTTCAATGCACGTACGGCGAGTGCCACCGCGGTATAGGTTTTACCAGTACCCGCAGGTCCGATGGCAAATAGCACATCATTCTTAACGATGCTGTCAACCATCTTTCGCTGGTTGGCCGTACGGGCCTTGATCATGAGGCCACTATTGCCAAATACGATCACCTCGCCAGTACCTGAAGCAGGTCTTTCAGCTGCCGGAGCATTGTCACTTTCAGCAGGTTTGGTGATAAGTAAAATAGACTCTACATCGGAGGGTGTCAGCGACCGAAAACGGTCAAGATGCGCAACAAGCGCGTTGAATTTATTCTCGAAATTCTGAAGTTCACGTTCATCACCAAGGACCTTTATATCAGTACCTCTGGCAACAATTTTAAGCTTCGGAAAAGCGAGCTTAATGAGTTCGTAATGTTCGTTATTGGTACCCCAAAATTGTGCGGGATCTACAGATTCTAATGTCAGTTTTTTTTCGTTCAAAATATTGTTTTTTAAGATAGACGTCTATACTTTGATTTAAAAATTGAATATTTGTAGGCTTTTTACCACATAGGCAAGATTAAGCATAAATATTCAAATTTTAATGGCCATTATCACTTTAACAACGGATCTAGGTTCCAAAGATTTCTACCAGGCCGCCCTTAAAGGCAGTATCCTGAGCATCATGCCTACAGCCAATATTGTTGATGTGACCCATGAAGTACCTTCCTTCAACATCTCTTATGCAGCCTTTGTTTTAAAGAATGTTTATCCTTATTTCCCCAAAGGAACAGTCCATTTAATAGGGATAGATTCCGTGTTTAATGAAGGCTCGAAATACGTAGCATTGAAGCATCAGGACCACTATTTTGTAGGTGCAGATAATGGTATTTTTTCGCTGCTTTTTGACCAGGAACCTGATGAAGTCGTAGAGTTAAACATCATGCAGGATCTTAAATATCTGCACTTCCCCCTGGTTGACATCTTTGTGAAGGCCGCCATACATCTGGCTAAAGGTGGACGCATGAGAGACATTGGCGTACCGGCAGATAGCATCGAGGAACGCATGCTTTTACATCCGGTAATAGAAAAAGACATTATCCGCGGAAGTGTGATTTATATAGACACTTTTTGCAATGTAATTACCAATATTACCAAGGACCTATTCACTAGGGTACAGCGCAATCGTGACTTTACCTTATACTTTCGGAAAAGTGAGACGATCACGCAACTTAGCTGGCATTATAATGAGGTGCCGGAAGGTGAAAAACTATGCCTTTTTGGCATCAGTAATCATCTGGAAATTGCAATTAATAAAGGAAAAGCAAGCGGACTACTTGGTTTGCACCTGAATGACATTGTCAGAGTCGAATTTCATTAGCTTTTATCCTAAGGCATAAAGTTTGATATCCCACAGGTATGATTAAACATTTGCTATTTGTATGCCTGCTTTGCTTCACATTTTTCGCTCAAGCACAAGTAGATACCAACTCCTATCAAACGCAGCGCTTTAAGATCAATGAACTATTAAAAGAACGCAGCGCGAGGTTCGGCCAATACGATCAAAGTCTGAATCAGCGTACTGGTATTTTTGGCTTCCAGACTAAAAAAGACATTAAAAACTCCAACGAAATTCTACGGCAAATTGTACTGAATGACAATAATATCTTCAAAGAACTGAAGGTGTTACTGGAGTATAAAGACCTGCAAGTACAGCAGGTGCAAAGCAATGCAAAGGCTAGTGATGAAAGGATCAGCGCCTATATGGCAGCGATTAAAAAGCTGCAGGATCAAAATGAGATACTCAGGAAGCAACTTAGTGAACAGGAGAAAGAATCTGGAAATGCATCCTTCTATGTGATTCTGTTGATGGCAGCACTACTCGTAGCTGCTGGCTATATTATCTACACAAAAGTAGCATTGATCAAAAAAATAAGGAACGCCTAAACGTTCCTTATTTTTTATCTTTTGTAAGTCATAGCTGAATGTTCTTCTGAAGATTGCAGCCGTGTATTGACCCTATTTACTGAAATGGCTTATAATTAGGTTTGCAAGCTCCGTTCCAATCCGCTCTTGCGCTTCATTGGTCGAAGCACCAATATGTGGTGTAAGCGAAATCTTTGGGTGCTGTAAGATTGCAGTTTGTGGTGTTGGTTCATTGTCAAATACATCCAATCCTGCAAACCCTACCTGGCCAGAATCAAGTGCAGCAATTAAAGCTGCTTCGTCGATTGTACCACCTCTGGAGCAGTTTACAACCCCCACTCCATGCTTCATTTTTGCAAACTCTGCTTCACCTAAAATTGGTTTGTCGGCGAAAGGTGTATGCAGCGTGATAAAATCGCTATGCTGAATCACATCTTCGAATGAAACCGTGTCCACTGGGATATCAACCTCTACACCACCTTGAAAATCCAGCTTTATGGTAACTGCAAATGGATGCAGGTCATAAGCAAGTACCTTCATGCCTAGGCGCAACGCTATTGTAGCAGCCTCACGGCCAATTCTACCAAATCCAATCACACCTAAGGTTTTGCCCTTGAGCTCGATACCAGGCGCATAAGCCTTCTTTAGCTTGTTAAATGTACTTGCACCCTCTACTGGCATCTTGCGGTTGGCATCTTGCAGGAATCTAACACCAGTAAACAGATGAGCAAATACCAACTCTGCCACTGATAACGAAGAGGCCGCAGGTGTATTTACTACAGCAACACCTTTGCCACGTGCATATTCAACATCAATATTGTCCATGCCTACCCCACCCCTGCCAATTAGCTTCAGGTTTGGACATGCATCAATAACATCTTTTCTAACCTTGGTAGCACTTCTCACGGTGATGGCATCATAATTCTGAAGTGCTTCTATTAATTTATCCTGAGGAACAGTTTCTGTATCCACAACGTATCCGGCTTGTTCCAGTAAAGCTTTACCGGTGGGATCAATCCCATCATTAGCAAGTATTCTGATCATTATTATTGATTTGGGTGTTTTTCTGCAAAAGTTTGCATTAAATCTATTAAATGGTGTACACTAGTGATTGGCAGCGCATTGTATATCGAAGCACGGAATCCACCAACACTGCGGTGTCCTTTCAGACCTTCAACACCGTTCTCTTCCACAAACTTTAAGAAGGGTTTTTCCAGTTCTGGATTGTTCATCACAAAACAAACGTTCATCCTGGAACGGTCTTCAACGTTGCAAGTTCCTTTAAATAATGGATTGCGGTCAATCTCTGTATATAATGCCTGAGCTTTAGCGATATTCTCTTTTTCAATTTCTGCAACGCCGCCTTTCGACTTCAACCATCTAAGGTTTAACATGGCTACGTATATTGAAAATACCGGAGGCGTATTGTAAAGTGATCCGCCATCTATGTGCACTTTATAATCCAACATGGAAGGAATCTTACGTCCGCTTTTACCGAGAAGTTCATCTTTCACCACCACCACGGTTAAACCCGCAGGGCCGATGTTTTTCTGCGCTCCGGCATAGATCAATCCGAATTTCGATACATCAATCTGGCGGCTTAGAATATCAGAGGACATGTCACAAACAATGGGAACATTCGTTTGCGGGAAGTTAAAAATCTCTGTACCATAAATGGTGTTGTTAGAAGTACAGTGGAAGTATGCGCTATCTGCAGGAATTTCAAAGCCTTTCGGCACAAACGTATAGTTGTCTGATTTAGATGAAGCAACGACATTTGCTTTTCCGAAAGCAGCAACTTCTTTGATTGCTTTTGTTGCCCACACACCTGAATCCAGGTAACTGGCTGTCTGCCCTTCCGGCAACAAGTTCATTGGCACCATAGCGAACTGTAAACTTGCACCACCTTGTAAGAACAACACCGAATATCCCTCAGGCACATTCAACAATTCCTTTACCAGTCGACGGGCCTCCTCAATTACAGCTTCGAACTCGGAAGTTCTGTGGGAAATTTCCAGAATGGATAAGCCATCTTTAAAGTCAAGCACCGCTTGAGATGCCTGTTTAAATACTTCTTGTGGTAAGATGCAGGGTCCTGCGCCAAAATTATGTCTCATTATGTATAAGGGTTTGTATGGATGTAAATATAGTATTTTAGTAGACTATGAAACGGGGAATTAGAGATTTACCGTACCTGTAGAAACGTTTTTAAGGTTCGAGATCATTTTAGATGGGGATTCGGCGGCGAATACAGCACTGCCCGCAACAAATGCTGTAGCACCAGCTTCAACCAGCAGACCGATGTTCTGCAGGCCTACACCCCCATCCACTTCGATGATAAGATTGGGATGAACCGTCATTGCCATCGCCTTAAGTGCACTGATCTTCCGGTAAGTGTTGTGAATGAAACGTTGACCACCGAAACCTGGATTAACCGACATGATGAGTACCAGATCAAGATCTACCAGGATGTCTGTAAGTACAGAAACAGGGGTATGGGGGTTGATGGCGACCCCAGCTTTACAGCCCGCGGCCTTAATGGCCTGCACGGTACGGTGAAGGTGAACACAGGCTTCGTAATGTACGGTTATGACCTCCGCACCTGCCTGTGCAAAGCGCTCAATGTAAGCATCTGGGTTTACAATCATCAAGTGCACATCCAGCGGCTTCGTTGCATGTTTCTTTATCGCTTTCATCACGGGAAAGCCAAAAGATATATTAGGTACAAACACCCCGTCCATCACATCCACATGAAACCAATCGGCTTCACTGGCATTAATCATTTCGGTATCACGTTGTAGATTGGCGAAATCCGCTGATAGAATAGATGGCGCTATAAGGTGTTTCATGGTGGTAAATATAAATAAATAAACTTTTTGGATAACAAAAAACCCCGCAATTGCGGGGTTTCGTATGTCAACTGAATAACATGTTCCGAGAACTTATTTCTTCTCCGTAGCCTCTGGCTTCGGTGGGCGCGGCATCAACGCTTTCTTTGAAAGCTTCATTTTGCCTTGCTTATCAACGTCAAGTAACTTTACAGTAACCCTATCGCCTTCTTTAAGTACGCCGTCCATAGTTTCTAAACGCTCCCAAGCAATTTCAGAAATATGTAACAGACCATCTTTACCTGGCATAATCTCAACGAATGCACCGAAAGGCATGATTGATTTTACTTTACCTTCGTAAGTAGCACCAATTTCTGGCTTAGCAGCAATCGCATTGATACGACCAACAGCAGCATCAATTGCAGCTTTGTTGTCCGCGAAGATCTCCACGATACCTTTGTTACCAACCTCTTCAATTGAAATTGAAGCGCCAGTTTCACGTTGCATCTCTTGGATAATCTTACCACCTGGCCCGATTACCGCACCGATAAATTCTTTATCAATGGTAAGCGAAACGATACGAGGCGCATGTGCTTTGTAATCCTCACGTGGCTCAGCAATCGTTTTCTTCATCTCATTCAAGATGTGTAAACGTGCTTCTTTAGCCTGGTTTAAAGCGTTGGTTAAAACTTCCCATTTCAGACCATTGATCTTCAAATCCATTTGGCAAGCAACGATACCTTTTTCAGTACCAGTTACCTTGAAGTCCATATCACCTAAGTGATCTTCATCACCAAGGATATCTGAAAGAATCGCATATTTACCTGTTTTCTCATCCGTGATTAAGCCCATTGCGATACCAGAAACTGGTGCTTTGATCTTAATACCCGCATCCATAAGTGCCAATGTACCAGCACAAACCGTAGCCATAGATGAAGAACCGTTTGACTCCAGAATATCTGAGACGATACGGATGGTATATGGGTTTTCTTCAAGTCCAGGTAATACCTTTTTCAAAGAGCGCATAGCAAGGTTACCGTGACCAATTTCACGACGACCAGCACCTCTGTTCGGGCGAACCTCACCAGTAGAGAAACCAGGGAAGTTATAGTGTAATAAGAATTTGTTGTAACCATTAACAAATGCACCATCAATCATTTGCTCATCATCTTTAGATCCTAAAGTAACGGTAGTTAATGATTGTGTTTCACCACGGGTGAATACTGCTGATCCGTGTGCTGCAGGCAAGTAACCTACTTCACTCCAAATCGGACGCACGGTACGTACATCACGACCATCTAGACGGATACCTTCATCCAGAACAAGGTTACGGATGGCATCATACTGCACATCATGAAAATACTTCTTTGAAAGGAAGCCAGTAACATCATCGATGTCTTCGCCTAAAGAAGCAATGAAGTCCATAAGGATCTCACCGAACTTATCACCACGTTCGTGTTTAGAAGTTCCGCTTTTTGCAATAGCATATACCTTATCATAAGTCGCTGCATAAACCTGCTCTCTAAGTTCAGGGTTGCTCTCTTCATGAGAATAAGTACGTTTAACAGTTTTACCAACTGCTTCAGTAAGTTCTTTCTGAACCTGAACCTGAACCACAATAGCTTTGTGTGCAAATTCAATAGCTTCCACCATTTCAGCTTCAGAGATCTCGTTTGCTTCACCTTCAACCATTACAATGTCGTTTTCAGTACCTGCAACAAGGAATTCCATGGTAGCACGTTCAAGATCACTTAAGTAAGGGTTGATAACCAGCTGTCCGTCGATTTTCGCAACACGAACTTCAGAGATCGGTCCGTTAAAAGGAATATCAGACACTGCGATTGCAGCAGAAGCCGCTAGACCAGCAAGGCAGTCTGGTGTAATATTTTTATCTGCAGAGATTAATGAAATCATTACCTGCGTATCCGAGTGATAATCTTCAGGGAACATTGGGCGCAATGCACGGTCAACCAGACGAGAGATCAGAATCTCATAGTCAGACAACCTTGCCTCACGGCGTAAAAATCCTCCTGGAATACGTCCAGCAGCAGCATATTTTTCTTGGTAATCAACAGATAATGGTAAGAAGTCGACGCCAGCTTTCGCACCTACTGTAGAAACTACAGTGGCAAGCAACATCGTGTCGCCCATTTTTACAACAACAGCTCCATCAGCTTGTTTAGCCAATTTACCTGTTTCAATTTCGATTGTTCTTCCATCGCCCAGATCGAACGATTTTGTTATTACATTCATTTAAAAAGTGTTGTGGTGTGTTTCCTCTTTCTGTCACACCGGATTTATGTATGGTAATTTATTTTTCAAATTAAAAAAGCCATCCCTGAAGAATGGCTTTTCTTGATATGACTACTCTTACTTGATGATATCTCTAAGCCCTAAAGCTTTGATAATAGCACGATAGCGAGCAATATCTTTCTTAAACAGATAAGCCAAAATTCCGCGGCGTTTACCTACTAGTTTTTGCAATGATAACTGCGTAGAATAATCTTTACGATTTTTCTTTAAGTGTTCTGTCAAATGCGCAATACGGTAAGTGAATAATGCTACTTGACCTTCAGCAGAACCAGTGTTGGTTTCTACTTCGCCGTGTTGTTTAAAGATGTCGGCTTTTACTTCTTTACTTAAATACATTCTTGAATGTTACTAAAGTGTTTATTTTTTAATTAATTAGGCACAAAGATACGTATGTTTTATTTATTACCAAGTACATCATTAAGTATAAATAGGCATAAAATCGATTATTGGCATAATATTGATACGAATTCTAATTTTGCAGCCATATAAAACATAGATGGAAAAGAATCAATACAGCATTTTTGAAACGCAACTCACCGTTAGGCCTGATGATATCGACATGTTTCAGCATGTCCACAACAGCAAATATTTTGATTATGTACTTGCCGCACGTTACGAACAAATGGAAAAATTCTATAAGATGCCAATGGAAGATTTCCTGAAAAGTGGCTTTGGCTGGGTGGTAAGAACCGCGATGGTCGACTTTAAACGTCCGTTATTGCTGGGTGATGTTCTGAAGATTAGAACCGGTATCTTAACCATCAATGAAAAAGGCTGCAGGGTCCAATTTGAAATTGAGGCTGTACGAACGGGCAAGATCGCATCAGACGGTTATTTCGATTATGTTTTGATCGACACCAATACCGGCAGAGGCTGTAAGGTAAGTGAAGAGATGATCCGGGCTTACAGCATTTAAGACAATCATCCCAGATTTTGTTAAATCCCTAACCTATGAAATATTTAATTAAATCTCTTGTGGGCCTGGCCGTGGTTTCGTCCACTTTCATTGCCAGAAACAGCCTTGCGCAAACCTCAGCACAAGCAACAAGAAACACAAACGATTACGAACAGATTAACCTGGTTAAGCTGAATGCTGGAGCCTTGCTCCTGAAAACCTTTTCCATACAGTATGAACGGGCAATCAGCAGAAAAAGCTCGCTTGCACTGGGTTTTAGAGCAACCCCAAAGTCCAGCCTTCCATTTAAATCTACTTTAGAGTCCATTATCGATGATGATGAAACCTGGCGGAATGTGCGTAACCTGGAAACTGGTAGCTTTGCAATTACCCCGGAGTTCCGTTACTACCTGGGTAAAGAGCAACTCAGCGGCTTCTATTTCGCTCCCTTCGTACGCTACTCGCATTATACCGCAGAGATGCCTTTCATCTATGACATCACTGATCCCACAACCAGTACCGTCGTAGCGCAGGATGTTATGCCACTTAGCGGAAGTATGAACACCTATACTGCCGGTATCATGATCGGCGCTCAATGGCGATTATCTAAGAAGTTTTATTTAGACTGGTGGATTCTTGGACCAAACTTCGGCGCTTCAAAAGGCAAGATAGATGGTGCCAAGAACCTAAGCCCTTTTGAGCAGCAAGATTTACGGGAACAACTGGCT
Source organism: Pedobacter sp. NEAU-ZC8 (assembly GCF_059278965.1). Classification (NCBI taxonomy): domain Bacteria; kingdom Pseudomonadati; phylum Bacteroidota; class Sphingobacteriia; order Sphingobacteriales; family Sphingobacteriaceae; genus Pedobacter; species Pedobacter sp. NEAU-ZC8. The sequence goes on along the minus strand of NZ_JCAJXC010000003.1, from coordinate 105,538 downwards.
GATCTGGATATTCCTTTAACCGATTACACGTACGAGGTAACGGATACCGGAGCCAAAATGGACTTTGATGGAGGCTGGGCCGGTGTACGTGCCGGATTAGCCGTTGGGTTCAGATTTTAAGCTGAACCCGGAATAGAATATTATCCAATGGTTTCCTTAACCAATTTGGTATAGAAATCATTCAGTTTCATACCCATAGCAGCCACCTGTTGTGGGATGAAACTGGTTGCGGTCTGGCCTGGAATGGTGTTAATTTCAATAAAATAGAATGCCTCTTCCGTGCCGGATAAAATAAAGTCGATCCGCACCACTCCACGGCAGTTAAGCACTAAATAAACATTCTTTACGATTTCCGCCACCCGGTCGCGCGTTACAGCACTCAGATTTGCAGGCGTAGTTTCTTTAGCCATGCCTGGAGTGTATTTAGCTTCAAAATCAAAGAAGTCCTTCCCGGTTTCTACCTCTGTAATGGGTAGCACAGTGATCTTTCCATCAAGCTTCACCACCCCTACCGAAAATTCCCGACCGGAAATAAATTCTTCAATCAGCACTTGTTTGTCTTCCTTAAAAGCTTTTTCAATCGCCCCTTTCAGATCAAACTGATTGGTCACTTTACTCATACCAATACTACTGCCGCCATTGTTCGGCTTTATAAATAAAGGAAGCTTTAACGAAGACTTAATGTTTTCCAGGCTATATGGGGTATGATCAAACAGCTGTACAGACTTTGCCACATGAAGTTTATCAATGTTCTGCACAATTGCTTTGGTATAGCCTTTATTCATTGATATTGCAGAAGTAAGGGCATCGCAGGTGGTATATGGAATACCAAGCATATCAAAGTATCCCTGAAGCTTACCGTCTTCCCCGGGAGAACCATGAATAGCGATATAAACACCGTCAAACATCACTTTACGACCTTTAATCGTGATGGAAAAGTCATTTCGATCAACTTCGATCTTCACGGAATCCGCAGGTTCATAAAACCACCCCTGTTGGGTAAGCATGATTTTGTAGACGTCATATTTGTCCGCATCCAGATGATGCGCAATCGTTGCTGCACTCTTTACAGACACTACCCACTCCCCGGTAGTACCTCCGGTAAGCAATGCTATGGTTTTTTTCATGGCCAAATATAAATAAGTACCCCTAAATGATTTTAATTCCTATAAAATATTTTTTTAGCCTATTTTTGACCAGTTTCCATGTACATCTACAAACCGAAATGAGCAAATTTATAGCCTATCTAAAAACTAAATCCTTCCGAAATAACCTTCTTGCAGCAATCCTGACCGTAGCCGTACTACTCTCGATTGCTTTTTTTAGTTTAAGGTATTATACTAAACACGGTCAGGGGCTTGATGTACCCGCCCTGAAAGGATTGTCTTTCACACAGGCAGTTACCAAATTGGAGAGCCTTGGTTTACGATATGAAGTAGACTCTGTGTACATTATGGACAAACCACCGGGCATCGTGATAGATCAGGATCCTGACGCAGGCACCTTCGTGAAAGATAACCGTACCATATATCTTACCATCAACAAAGGCTCTGCACCGGATGTAAAGTTTCCGGATATCGAATTTAAGTCAATCCGCGAGGTACAACCGCTTCTGGAAGGTTATGGTCTGAAAATTGGGGACACCACCTACAAAGCCGATGTAAGTCGTGACGTGGTATTGAGTGCATCTTTTGGCGGACGGGAAATCAAAGCCGGCGAGGTATTGCCAAAAGGATCCAGAATAGATCTTGTATTGGGCGATGGCCGAGGAAATGAGGAAGTTGAAATCCCAACACTGTTAGGCTTAACCATTGACGAAGCCCGCTTTGCACTTAGAGGTTCCATGCTTGCGCTCGGTACTGTAACCTATGAAGGTGCCGTAACCGACACTGCAAATGCGGTGATCATCATGCAGACGCCTGTGGTTACAGACTCTGTATCCAAAGTCAAAATCGGCACACCGGTAAACGTTGTATTGTCTAACCAATCCTTTTAGAACGCATCCCTGTTTATGAGTAACAAAAAAAAGACCTTGTCTACCAAATACAAAATTATAATTGCCGCTGCTGCCCTGATCCTAATTGTAGGCGCGGTCATAGGCTTGCAGTTCTATAACACCTATTTCGCACCAAATGTAACTGATAACGAGAAATTCCTTTTCGTGCGTACGGGTTCTGATATGAAGGCCTTACTTAAGGAAGTTGAAGAGAAAAAGATCTTAAATAACGTAGAGGCTTTTCAGAAGGCAGCCTTGAAAATGGAACTATTCAGCCGGCTAAAGCCAGGTAAATACACCTTAAAAAAGGGCATGAACAACCGCAATCTGATCAATATGATCAAAGCCGGCAATCAGGACCCCGTTAAATTGAAATTTCAAGGACTTCGGACTAAGCAGAACTTCGCAGGCTACCTCTCCCGACAACTTGAGCCAGACTCCCTGACCTTCATCAACTACCTCGATTCAAATGCAGTGATTGAAAAATATGGTTTCGACAAAGAGAATTTCTACACGATGTTTATTCCAAATACCTACGAAATGTACTGGAATACCGCTGCAGGAGATTTCCTGGAGAGAATGCATCAGGAATACACCAAATTCTGGACTTCAGCGAGAAAGGACAAGGCAACAGCACTAAACCTTACACCGATACAGGTTACGATCCTGGCTTCAATCGTTGATGGTGAAGCATTATATGATAAGGAAATGCCTACTATCGCCGGACTGTACTTGAATCGTCTCTCCAAGGGTATAAAACTTCAGGCAGATCCAACGGTGATCTATGCAAATGGAGATTTTACAGTTAACCGGGTTACGGGCCCTTTGTTACGCATCGAGTCACCATACAACACCTACAAGCATGCAGGACTTCCTCCGGGACCTATCATGATGCCCAGCATTGCTGCGATCGATGCTGTCTTAAATAAAGAAAATCACGAATACATTTATATGTGCGCGAAGGAAGATTTTTCCGGATATCATAATTTTGCTAAAACGCGTGCAGCACACGAAGTGAATGCAAGAAAGTATAGAGCAGCCTTAGACGCACGTAAAATTTTCAGATAGATACATGTACACACACAGCACAACAATAAGGGTAAGGTATAGTGAAACGGATCAAATGGGCTTTGTCTACAATGGTAACTATGCACAGTACTACGAAGTAGGTCGTGTAGAGATGCTTAGGAGCCTGGGCATGACCTACCAGGAAATGGAAAAAGACGGCGTGATGATGCCCCTACTGGAACTCAACAGCAAGTTTATCAAGCCTGCATTCTACGATCAGGAACTCACCATAAAGACCACCGTCGAAGAAAAACCGGGTATCAGAATCAAGTTTATCTATGAGATCTTCAACGAGGAGAATGAACTGATCAATATCGGTAAAACCACCCTGGTGTTTTTCGATATGGAAAAGAAGAAGCCATGTCTGCCTCCACCTGCATTTGTAGAGCGAATGCTCAGGTTTTTTTAGCAATTTGCATAAATGGAATGGGTACATAAGCAGTTACTACGAATACGTATCTATCATCTATTTATAGAATGGACTAAGGTTTATGTTTTACCAGGCTTCAGTCCACTTCCGATTTACACCGTAGCAAGCTTTTTCTTTAAGGAGATTTCTAAAGATTCCCTAATCGACCGGGCATCCTCGCTGGCGTACAACTTTATGCTGGCAATTTTTCCTGCAATCATCTTTCTCTTCACCCTCATCCCCTTCCTGCCCGATGGTTTTCAGAATCAGTTGATGTCGCTTATTGCGCTGATCCTACCGACAAAGGCTTTTGAAGCGTTCCAGAGCACAATCGAGGAAATTGTGAAGATTCAAAATGGCAAGTTACTTTCCTTGGGCTTTCTACTGTCCCTGATTTTTGCAACCAATGGTGTTCATTACCTCATGGTGGCATTCAACAAATCATCCCTGATCATCGAAACACGTTCCTGGTTAAAGCAAAGGGTGATTGCGATCGTCCTTACCCTGGTAATTGCCTTCTCGGTGATCATCTGTATCGGTGCAATGACGATCGGCGAGATCGCCCTGACTTACATCAAAACCGAACTACATATCAAAGGAAATTTAACCTACTATGCTATACAACTTACACGATGGGCACTATTGGGTGTACTTTACTTTGTAACCATATCCGTGTTGTATCGTTATGGCCCCGCAAATGCGAAGAAGTGGAAATTCTTTAGCCCGGGTTCATTCCTGGCCACGGTGCTGGCTTTCCTTACCATTTGGGGCTTTTCGTTTTACATCAATCAATTTGGATCTTACAACAAAATCTATGGTTCCATCGGAACTTTGCTGGTGATGATGATCTGGTTATACCTGAATTCTTTAATCCTATTGCTCGGATTTGAGCTAAATGCGAGCATAGACCTGACAAAAAGAAGCGTAAAAATCATCAAACCGAACTTTAACAGATTCAAAAAAGAGGTGGAAATTGAGAATAAATTGCACAAATAAAATTTATTCTCGCTCATTTTAAAGACCTTAGCCCGTTTTCCAGAAAAAAAGCAAGTCGCTGTTTGCAGATCCAGCCGGAGTTTGTACTTTTGTCGCGGAGAGTTGGCAGAGTGGTCGATTGCGGCAGTCTTGAAAACTGTTGAGTGTAATAGCTCCGGGGGTTCGAATCCCTCACTCTCCGCAGAACCCGTCTTAGTTAATACTAAGACGGGTTTTTTTCATTTCAGCGCAGTCTCAAAGACAAGTGAAGATAATAAGTCGCTTACTTTTTTAAACTAGTTGAATTACCTGACAGTTTTGTTTATGATTTAGATTGTCATTAGCTTTGAAGAAAAAAGATCATGATAAAATCGCTCTCAATTCTCTTCGTCTCATTCATCTTCCTAAGTGCTTCACCAAGTAATGTGGCGGTGAAAAATTATAGTTACAGTTCCCGCGTAGCTACTTGCAAAGGCTCTAGCTCATGCAAAGCTTGTAAAAACTGCAAGTACTGCAAACATTGTAAAAAAGATGGCGGTACCTGTGGCGTTTGTAAGTGATCTGGTCGATCATTCCATTGCTATAAACACCGGCTTTTCTGAAATTTCAAGATTGATTGTTCCAGCTGTTACATTCAAAACCTGAACCGCAGGTATTTCTCCATCTTCATTCAACACATATTTAGTGACTTTTCCAGTCGGCACCTCCAAAGAATAGCTTCCTTGCTGGTTGCTTTCCGTATCGTAGTACAAGCTGAATACGAATGAATCTCCATGCTGCCACTTATCTACAAGCGGGCTTGAATTAATCTGCTCAACCCAGACATAGTCCTTCATAAATGAATTTGTCTGAATCAGGTACATTGCCGATGGTCGTAATACCAGCTGCCTCTCAGCACTTTCACTTGTGATCCCCGAAGAGCTAAACTGCCAGCCATCTATCGCCCCATCGTCCCTCCAGGTAAAAAAGAAGTTCCGGTACAATCCGTGCTTAGCATAGAATAGTGCTGTTCTGAGGATCAGTATCCCTTGCCAAACATATGGGGAGTACCCGCTATTTTTAGGCGGCTCCGCACGAAGCGGACTATTTTTGCTGATATCATAACCACTTTCCCCGACCACCAACCTCTTATTTCCAAGATGTTGATAGTTCACCTCATGAAATTTCTTAAGCTGGGCAGGAACTAAACTCTGTTCAATGCACATACCTCTATTTTCAGTTTCGGCATGCTGCCCGCCGCTATAACTTGCGTAGCAGTGAAAGGAATAATAGCCATCTATAGGAATATTGACCTTGCCGTCGGGATGGTACCCTCTTATTTTTGCACATTCCTGAACAAAAGACATCAGAAAATCAGGAGATGTTGAAGCAAGTCCGGCATTAGTAACCTGCATGGTCGGATCGGCCGTTTTAATACCAACGTTTCTGCCTAGTGTCCCTTTGTGCCCATCATATACCGTGGATTGCATGTATGCAAACTGACGACCTAACAAGTTGGCATCTTCTCCCTCCCACCATTTGTCAAGCTCATTGCCGATCTCCATCAATGTAATTAGATCAAGACCGACCAACTTTCCAGATTTACTTTCATACCAGGGCTGCGTTTCATCCACTTCAATCAAGGAAGGTTCAATGTTTTTATTACGTCCATATCGAGCCGCAAACTGAAAAGCCATTTTACCGAGCGCTAAGTAACTAGAAACATCTTCCTTATCCTTTCCATATGGCATCGTGTAACTGTCCTTTCTGTTGTTTGCAGGCCATGTATTCACCACATAAGGTGGCGATCCCTGCAGACAGATGTTTACAAAAATTTGATCAGCTTTGCATCGGGAAAATAAACCATCAAGATCAAAGCCTCTCCAATCATGTTTAAACCTGTATTTACCTTGCTCCTGAACCAGTTCCTTTGCATCCAGATAGATCCTGCATGAACCCAGTTGTTTTAGGACCTGATAAGATCTTTCATTGAATGGATCTGCTTTATTCAGGCTCTTATTAAAGCTCCAGCTCCAGGAAAAGCCATTAACACCTGTTTGGTTCCCGAATGGATACCTTACAAGTTTTGGATATGCAATCTTTACAGGCTGATAATCACCAAATAACTTAATATAAGTGGGTCTGCATTGTTCGGATGTCGTGAAGCTGATCTTCTTTAGCGCTAGCGGCGCAGGCAGATCGTAGACAGTTTCAGTATTGTAGCCCAGTCCTTTAAACTGGAAGATCAGCACTTCGGAGTCATCATGTTTAGTTCCGACAATGAAAAAAGGCATGTCTTCGAAGGTTCCACTTCCGTCCCCCAGTCTAATTTGCCTCAAGATCACATTTGTACCATTCGGAAATAAGTAATGGCTCGTATAACGCTTATACAATTGCCCCCATGCCTCTACCGGGCTGAAACTAGATTTGGTGAATAGTGAAAAGTCCGCGTCAAGAACTGGTGTATTTTCCTGATAAAAGTTGTTCGGATCCATAGGAATTTGATTTTCCAACCATTTGCCATCAAAAGGAGGTTCAGGGAAAAAGCCTGAAGCTACACTACTGATCTTCTCATAGGTTTTATAAACGATTGCTGTTGTTGCTCCACCCAGGATGGACAACGCCATCCGCCTAAATTTATTTGCTGTCTTGCTTGAATCTGTCACTACGGATCTATGTCTTTTCTTGTGTTAAAGCCTACTATTTCTCATCCCCTACATATTCAAACCAGTCATAATCCGCATCCGCAGTACTGGCTTTGCCATTACCGGTCGCATATAAGCCCAGGTACAAACCTGAGAACCCGCCAACGGTTTCCGTGCTGATGAATCGACCATCTACATGCTGAACCGGTTTCAGTGTTTCGTTACCTTGAGCATACATAAAAGTTAATGATGCTTTCTCCCCCTGAACAGCCAGCTTTACCGGACCCGGTTTCAAGATTATTGGCTTAGAATCATGCACAACACCACCAAACCTTAACCTGCTTACCAACACCCGCTGACCATTTTCCTGTTTTATCAGCAGATCAAAGTGTGCACCGTTATTTATTAAGGTTAAACCAGCTTCTTCATTTACCTGGCGGGGATTAAATTCCAGCTCGGTGGAAGCGGTAAAATTTAAGTTCCGAACCCTCCGGCCAATGAAAGTGGGTGACTTTCGGTCTTCAATTGTCTGCGCTGAACCTTTAAGCCTCAAGTAGCCTTTCCTTGCAGTAGTCGAATAATTAGAGCTTACCGGATATCGCAGATAGTTCCATTCCAAATCGAGTTCTTGGTCCTTGAAGTCGATCCTTGCAGGTTTGGCCGCAAAAGGCTTCAATGGGAGTGTAGGGACACGCATATCCAGCGTCACGGTTCCATTTCCATTCACAACAGGCCAGCCGCTTGTCGGCCAGCTTACTGGCGCAAGGAATGTCTCTCTTCCAATGGTATGATGTACCGGATATCCAATTACCGGACGATAGCCATGGAAGATCATCCACCAGGAGCCATCATGTGCTTGTGTAATGTCGGCATGCCCCACCCCTTGTATCGGACTGCCCTGCCCTGCGGCATTCACGTGGGAAAGAATCGGATTTGCAGGATTATCACTATATGGACCCCAGATGTACTTACTGCGGGCGATTGTTTGCGTATGCGCTTCTTCCGTCCCACCTTCAGCGGCCATCAGGTAGTAGAAGCCGTCTTTCTTGTAAATGTGCGGACCCTCCGGGTAGCGTCCACCTGTGCCATTCCAAACTTTGCGTCCTTCGGATAAAAGGTTGCCGGTTTTAAGGTCAATTTCAAACAGTTCAAATGTGGAGGAGGTAACATAAACCTTACCGTCATCATCAAAAAACAGATCAGGGTCAATCGCCTTTACCTTAATGAATACGGGATCAGACCAGGGGCCAGCAGGATTGGTCGCAGTCACATAGAAGTTACCCTCTATCCCGGTGTTTGTGGTAATCATATAAAAGACGCCGTTGTGATGGCGGATGGTTGTTGCAAAGATGTTAAGCTCATTGGGCAGTTGATCCGGGCGGGTGATACAATGCCCAATAAGTTGCCAGTTGACCAGATCCTTACTATGATAAACAGGAACCCCGGGGAAGTATTCAAAGGTACTGCTTACCATGTAATAATCGTCACCTACCCTGCAGATGCTTGGATCTGAATTAAAGCCGGCAATAACTGGATTACGGTAAGTAATGGGTGCTGCAGTGTCTACCAATGCAGAAAATGCATTTTCTGGTGGGCCCGTGGGTACCATCTTTTTAATCTGTGCATCTGCACCGGTGCAGAAAGATACCAATGAAAAGACGAGCACAGGAACCTGAAACAGCTTTTTCTTAAATTTTTTATAGACAGTCATTCTTCTATCTGGTTAGTTGAATTTTCCGCAACTGGAGCACCCTGCGTTTCATCAATGATAGTAATTTTCATAATAGCTTTAAAAATTAAATCACAGATAAACGGTTTAGCTATATTAGGATAGGACATAGGATCGGACATGGACATGCCAGCTTCGGATCAAACGCACATCAAACGCACATGAACCACACAACAACCGCACATCAGCCCAAGGCGGATGTGTGTTTGATGTTGGGTTGATGTATCTCTCATCCCTGTTCCATGTGAATCTGGTAAGTGTATGCGCTAAACCTAATGTAGATTTTTCTCTAATTTTCCCATCTTCTTGTGTAGTAGTTTGTGCCGCATCAGATGTAATTCTATTTGCACTTTCGTGGTGTCTAAGTATTCCAAAATTACATAGACAAAAACAACCATAACATAGCTGTTTTCTACCAAAAATGAACCTGAAATTAAGCGCTTCAAGGCTTTCAATTTTACTGATTGCCTTCACCCTCTTTGGCTGTAAAGAACAGCTTTTTGATAGTCCAGTCGTTACGACGCCATCTGCAGCTGTACCCGATCCAGAACCTGTCACCAATACCGGCCCTTCAGTGAAATGGTATGAGGATGTTTCACCGGTTGTTCCACCTGTAAGCAATAAGAAGCCCGTTGATCCCTCCTTCAAAAGAGGTAACACTAATCCGACGATCGTTATCTTAGGTTCTGCTACCGCAGAAGGTGTAGGCGCCAGTACAAAAAGCAAAAGCTGGGTGGAGTTGATGAAAACAAAACTCAAGAAAGACAATAAAACGGTCTCGGTCGTAAATTTGGCCAAACGCACGTATACCTCCTACCACATTATGCCTAGTGGCACGAAAGCCACAAACAGGCCGGCGCCAAATAAAGACAGGAACATTACCAAAGCACTGGAAAGAAAACCGTTCCTGGTGATTATACAACTAACCACCAACGACATCAACAATGGTTATAGTGACCAGGAGACAATACGCAACTATGAAACCTTACGGCAGATGTTGGTCAAAGCAAATGTCAACTATCTTTTTGCCGGGCCACAACCGAGAAACTTTAACGCGAAAAGCCAGCGTAATCGCTTGCTAACGTTCAATGAAAAACTGATCAAATGGGATCCCGATCATGTGGTTGATGTACTTAAAAAGCTAAGTCAGCAAGACTTTAAGATCAAAAAAGCTTATGCCTTTACAGACGGCAGAAACATCAATGATAAAGGGCATGAGGTTGTAAATGGCTATATGTTCAATGCACCATTGTTTAAACACTTACTCGGTTACGGTCCGGTTAACCCATAAACAAGTAAGGCCCGCATCATCTGCAGGCCTTACTTGTTTATAAGATCAAATTAGTGGCTTTCTTGGTCTTCTGTACAAAGACCAACAATATCGTGGAAGGTGTCATGTACCGAAACTAGCGCAGCGTTAATTTTTTCATTTTTAGCTTTTTTAAGCACAATCTTGTTTAACGCTGTGGTTTTAGTCTTGAGTGTTTTCAATGCAGCTCTGATCTCCGGCTTATCAAATTGAGCAGGCACAGCAGACTTTTCCAATAATGCCGCCTTGTCGACCATTTCACCACTGCGTTGCTTAACAGGATCAAAATCTCCCTTTTCAGCTGGATGGAAGGTTGCAGACATAACGGTATGAAAGCTTCCCAAAGCTGGCCATGCAGCAAACTTGTCCTGAGCATTAGATTTAACAGCAACAAGGCTAATCAGGAGCATTACAACGAAACAGATCTTTTTCATAATGATTATTAAAAACAGCCGATATTAGCCGTTACAACGAATATAATTATTTTTTGAACTTGCTCAAATAAGCCTCTGCACGCTTAAGTTCAGCCTTGAAAAGGGTATCCACCTTCTGGATCTTTTGCTTTTCAGCTTCAAAATAAGTGATCGCCTCTTCGTTTGATTTACCAGTAATGTCCGGCTCAAATTCATGCATCCAGGTGTTCATCGCTTCTTCAGCAACATTCAGCCTGTCCCGCACAATAGTAATGCTGTCTTTTACTTTAAGGGTATCAATATCGGGGTTCTTCAGCTTTAAGGCCGACAGATCTTTCAGCATATCGTTAAGCTTTAATTGCTGATCGACAACCTTGCCATGATCGGCCATCACAACATCGTGCACCTTGATCACCTCATCCCGGCTCGCCTTATAGTCCGCCTGCTGCTTGCAGGATGCCAAAGCGAGTGCAAGCAAGAAAAAACAAGAAATTTTATTCATGATTTTAGAATTATCCTCTCAGTTCAGCCCACCTTAAATAGGTCGCACCCCATGAAAATCCTGCACCAAAGGCAGTAAGAATCATGTTATCGCCAGCTTTAAAGTCCTTTTTGTAGTCCCATAAGCAAAGCGGTATGGTCGCCGCCGTAGTATTTCCGTAGCGTTGAATGTTAACTTTAACCTGCGCATCAGTAAGACCAAGTTTCTCTCCCACTGCATTAATGATGCGTAGGTTTGCCTGGTGTGGAATCAGCCAGTTGATTTCGTCAACACGCAACTCATTACGTTTTAACAAGGTCGTGCAGGTATCACTCATGCCTTCAATAGCGGCTTTGAACACCACTTTACCATTCTGACTAATGTAATTTAGCTTGTTGTTTACAGTATCTACGCTGGAAGGCGTTTGTGAACCGCCGGCAAGTACGATGAGGTGTTCGCGGCCTGCGCCATCTGTTTTAAAAACATTGTCCATAACACCAACTTCTTCCGTGGTTTGTTCCAGGAGCACCGCGCCAGCACCGTCTCCGAAAAGAATACAGGTGTTACGGTCTTCATAATTGATGATGCTGCTGTTCTTATCTGCACCTACAACAATTACATTCTTGTAACGGCCGCTCTCCACCAGGCCTGCGCCCAGTGTTAAGGCATACAAAAAACCACTGCAAGCAGCATTCGAATCTACACCCCAGGCATTAACAAGTCCGGCTTTCTCACAAACCACACTTGCTGTAGAAACCATGATGTAATCGGGTGTTGAAGTGGAGATAATGATACATTCCACCTCTTCAGGGCTCATGTTTGCACTTTTAAGTAAGTCTTTAACCGCCATGGTTGCCAGGTCTGAGGTCGCAAACCGTTCGTCATTTACAATCCGGCGTTCTTCAATTCCTGTTCTGGATACAATCCATTCACTGTTTGTATCCACCATTTCCTCTAAAGCTTTATTGGTAAGAACAGTTTCTGGTACATATCCTCCTAAAGCGGTAATAGCGGCATTATATCTAATCCTCATTAATGTCTCAATTATGTGGGCGCAAAAGTATGAAATATTACAGCTACGTTACATTTTATTTTGAAGGTAATGTACCTTTGCCCGGTATTATAACACTCATTCAACAATCCTTTTAGCTGATGAAATTTTCTCCCTTATTTTCCCTGCTTCTTTTTGCTTCAACGGTCGGTATGCTGACTTCCTGTAAACAAGATAAAAAGCTGCCAATTTTTGGAATGCGGGATACGAAAACAGTCACATTGGCCGACGGTTCGAAGCAGGTGGATACGGTGTATCAAACCATTCCAAACTTTTCGTTCCTCAATCAGGATAGTACTTACATCAACAACGATACGTTTAAGAATAAGGTATACGTTGCAGATTTCTTCTTTACCTCATGCCCTAGCATTTGCCCAATCATGCATCGGAACATGAAAAAGGTTTATGAGGAATATAAATCAAACCCGGAAGTAGGTTTTCTTTCACATACCATTGATTTTAAATACGATAAGCCGAGTGTACTAAAGCGATATGCTTCTAAACTTGGGGTTGATGATCAAAAGTGGCAGTTTGCCTATGGATCTAAGGAGGATATTTATACCATCGCTGAGAAGAGCTACCTGGTTTCAGTTACCATAGACTCAACTCAAAAAGGGATGTACGTACATCAGGGCTGGTTAGTATTGGTTGACAAGGATCGTCGAATCCGTGGTGCTTACGACGGTACAGATGCAAAACAAGTTGAACAAATGGCTAAAGACATTCCAGTATTGCTTGCCGAATACAAAAAATAATGAATCGTCGTCATCTGATTTTTGCGGTCCTGCTTTGTGCCCTGCTCAGTATTTTCTACTCGTGTCACCGTGAAGCGGGTGGTAGCCTGGAACAGGACATGTACTATACCAATGGCCGTGATCTCTATGTGCAACATTGCCAGAACTGCCATGGCGAGAAAGGTGAAGGTCTGGAGAACCTCATTCCACCTTTAACTGACACCACATATCTGAGGCAAAATCGAAACAAGCTGGCTTGCTATATCAAGAACGGGATGGAAGGCAAGATTGTAGTGGATGGACGAACCTTTGAGGACAAGATGCCTGCTCATGAAGAGTTTACCGATATAGATCTGGCGCAGCTGATCGTGTTTATCACAAATACCTACGGCAATAAACAAGGCATGTACCGCACGGAAGATGCTGCCAGGGACCTTGAAAACTGTAAATAATTAATTTTCGTATGTTTGCAGGAAATGCAAGCCGTCCTATCGCTGCGATTTCATTCGAAGAGGAAAGTCCGGGCAACGCAGAGCATCTCGCTTCCTAACGGGAAGAGGTCTGGGCTTTAAGCCTGGATTATGGAAAGTGCCGCAGAAAACATACCGCCGATGGCTTAGGCACAGGTAAGGTTGAAAACGTGAGGTAAGAGCTCACGACAGTTGCGGGCGACCGTAATTGTGGTAAACCCCGGGAGTTGAAAGACCAAATAGGCTAACGCATGTAGGGCTGCTCGTCCGATGTTAGTGGGTAGGTCGTTTGAGGTAAATGGCAACATTTATCCTAGATTAATGGTAGGAACCGGTTATCCGGAACAGAACCCGGCTTACAGGCTTGCATTTTTTATTTTATGTCAGCTTTTTATCTTTTTGTGACTCTCCTATAAAGATAAAAGTAATATATTCGTGTCCTTAAATTAGAACAATCTCAACCCCCTTATGGCGAAATTATTAATAATAGACGATGAGCGTGCGATTAGAAGCACTTTGCGTGAGATCTTGGAATATGAAAATTACGAGGTTGATGATATTGATAATGGTGCGGATGGATTGGAATTAATCAAAAAGAAAAAATACGACCTGGTACTCTGTGATATCAAGATGAACCGCATGGACGGCATGGAGGTTTTGGAGCAAGCGCTTGCTTTCAGCCCTGACCTTCCTTTCATCATGATCTCCGGCCATGGTACTGTGGAGACCGCTATTGAGGCCAGTAAAAAGGGTGCTTTCGACTTTATCTCCAAACCACCTGATCTTAATAGATTATTGATCACCGTTAGAAATGCACTTGACAGAGGTAGCCTGGTAACGGAAACTAAAGTTCTAAAAAGACGTGTTAGCAAGACCAGGGACATTCTTGGTAATTCTGAAAGCATTCAAAAAATCAAAGAAACTATCGAGCGGGTTGCGCCTACTGAAGCCCGTGTATTAATTACAGGAGCGAATGGTAGTGGTAAAGAACTTGTAGCGCGCTGGTTGCATGAGAAGTCTAACCGGGCTGATAGTCCACTTATAGAAGTGAATTGTGCGGCAATCCCTTCAGAGCTTATCGAATCTGAACTTTTCGGCCACGAAAAAGGTTCCTTTACCTCTGCGGTGAAGCAGCGCATTGGAAAATTTGAGCTGGCTAATGGTGGAACGCTTTTCCTTGATGAGATTGGTGACATGAGCCTTTCTGCTCAGGCTAAGGTTCTGCGTGCTTTGCAGGAGCATAAAATAACCCGGGTTGGTGGCGAGAAAGAGCTTGAAGTGAACGTTCGTGTACTTGCAGCAACAAATAAGGATCTGCTGAAAGAGATTGAGGCTGGAAATTTCCGTATGGACTTATACCACCGTCTGAATGTGATTAACATCCACGTGCCTAATTTAACGGAACGCACGGAAGATATCCCGGAAATTGCGTTAAGCTTCCTGGATGACATCTGTAAAGGTTATGGCATGCCAGTGAAAAGCATCAGCGATGACGCTATGGTTGCACTGCAGTCTTTACCATGGACGGGGAACGTGCGCGAGCTACACAACATGATAGAGCGCTTGATCATCTTAAGTGATAAAGTGATCACCGAACAAGATGTTATTGCTTTCGCAAATCCAGGAGGTGGCACCAACATTGGCCAGGGTAACGGCAGCAATGTACAGCCAAGAAAATCGACCTTAACGAACTTCGACCAGTTCAGCAACTTCCAGGAATATAAAGACCATGCTGAAAAGGAATACATCAAATTCAAGCTGGAAAAGAACAACTGGAACGTTTCCAAGACGGCTGATGACATTGACATTCAGCGTAGTCACCTATACAGCAAGATTGAGAAATTTGGATTAAAGCGCGTAACGGAGTAATCCGCGCGCTTTTCCATTCCTGATTAGGACTCCATGTAATCAGCCTGCCTTCTAAGCATCGCCCGATACTTATTAAAGATCGCTGTTTTAGAGACAAATCCAAGAAACTGCCCTTGTTCATTCAGTGCTGGTAAGAGCCACACATTTTCCTGCTCCATTTTCTCAAGTACAACTTGCATAGAATCTGTGAGTAGCAATACTTTCGGTGCAGGGGCCATGAGGTCATTTGCAGTTAGTTGTGCGCTTTCAGGATTGTTAACCGCCCGGAGTACATCCTCTACATAGATCAGGCCTCTAAACTGCTGCTTTTCATCTACTACGGGGAAGATGTTACGCTTAGATTGAAGGATGTCATTCATACGGCCGCTGATCAGATCATTGCAATCCAGAATCAGGTAATCCTTCTTCTCAATCAGGTATCGTAACTTCATCATGTTTAATACGGTGGTATCCTTATCTTCCAGGGAAAGTAATGCGCCAGATTCTGCAAGGGGTTTGGTATAGATGGAGTATTTGAACTTGCTACGATTGATGAAGTATGAAATTGCCGAAGTAATCATCAGTGGCACCATCAACTGGTATCCTCCGGTGATCTCTGCAATCAGGAATATGCCAGTTAACGGGGCGTGCATGATGCCGCTGAGTGCTGCCGCCATACCTGCAACAATGAAATTGGGCACACTCACCTGCGCAAAGCCAAGTGTATTTATGCTATATGCCAGCGTGAAGCCCATAAGCCCGCCCATAACCAGACTTGGTGCAAAGGTACCCCCATTCCCTCCTGCGCTCAGCGTGACTAATGTGGCCACAGATTTCGTGAAAACAGTAAGTACGGAGAAAAGAATGATAAACAGCGGCACATGGCTGTAGTCGGAGAAAATACTGTTGCTGAGCATGGAGTTGTAATTTCCGCTAAGCAGTTCTTTAATGGTGATATAGCCCTCTCCGTATAGCGCAGGAAATAAAAACACCATCCCACCAAGCATGAGCCCACCTACAACTACCTTCTTATAGGGATGCTGAATATCTGCAAAGAAATGTTTGATGGCAAAGTTTGCACGGGCAAAGTAGATGGAAAACAAACCTATAAGTACTGCTAGTACTACATACCAGAGTAAGGCGTTGGTTTCCCAGCCTTCGGTCAGCAGATAGAATAGCTGTTCCGTATAGAACAACCTGGCGACTACGGCGGCAGTTGCTGAAGCAAGTAGTAGCGGTATGAATGCCGGAATGGTAAATTCGGGCAGTAAGATCTCAATGGCGAATACCATTCCTGCAATCGGGCTATTGAAGGCTCCCGCAATTCCTGCGGCAGCGCCACAGGCTAGCAGCATCGTGATCTCCCGATAAGAAAGGCCCAGAATGCGGCCCAAAGTTGACCCTATTGCAGAGCCACTGCTTACAATAGGTGATTCCAGTCCAACGGAGCCTCCAAAACCAACTGTTATCGCTGAAGTGATGATCTGCGAGTAAATATTGTGACTTTCAATATTACTCGACTTCCGTGAGATCCCGTACAGTATCGGCGTTAAGCCAGTCTCGAACTTTCCTTTTCTGATGAACTTACGTACATACAGCACGGAAAGAAAGATCCCGATCATGGGAAAGAGAAAATAGAGAAAGTACTTATACTTCCATTGAAACTCGGTTTGCAGGAAATGTTCAATGTAGTGTGTAAGTGATTTCAACACGGAGGCCGCAAGGCCCGCGATAATGCCCACAACAAGCGCGCATATAATAAGGAAGTTTCTGTTCGATATTTTCGTCCGTCGAAATTGGTTGACCTGATCAATATAGTTTACAAACTTCACCTGCATGCAGCACTTATTTATCGAATTTGTCTAATAGTTTAATTAGCGTTGCAAAATCCTTGGGGTAAGGTGCCTCTATGTTAATCTCCTGATCGTCCAGACCTTTGAATATGATCTGTCTTGCATGGAGTGCAAAGCGTTTCATGATGGGCTGCTCCTCTTCGTCTTTCGACAACCGGTATCCTTTTTTGATTGAAGAAAGGAACACGGGTTTACCGCGGTACATTACGTCGCCCACAATCGCCGCACGTTGTGTTGCAAGGTGTATACGGATTTGGTGCATCCGGCCGGTAATTGGCTTGCATTCAACCAATGTATAATGACGATACTGCGTAATGGAGTTGAAATAAGTCTCGGCACGTTTTCCTTCTTTCCTGTCGATGGTTACGTTTTTATTGCCATCATTAAGAATAGGAAGATCAACGAACAGATTGTCAAAGACAAACTGTCCGTCTACTATGGCATGATAAAATTTCTGAATTCTTCTTTTCTCAAACTGAATGGCTACCGAGCGATAGGCCTCGGGGTGTTTTGCAATGATTATTGCACCTGATGTTTCTTTATCCAGGCGATGGCAAACCTGCGCATCCGGACTGTATTGTTTTGCTAGTCTTAATATGTTAACCTCTCCCGAACCACCGCGCTCATCTAGTGAGGCTACAAAGGGCGGCTTGTTGACAACAATAAAGTCATCATTTTCGAACAGGATCAGGTCTTTAAAGGAAGGATATTTCAAATTCTAATTTTCTAAAGCACAAAAGTACTAAGAAAGTTCGAATTTATACCCCACGCCCTTTACAGTTGATACATAATGTTCGCCCAGTTTCTCGCGTAATTTGCGGATATGGACATCTATGGTACGGTTGGTTACCACAACGGAATCCTCCCATATATTTTTCAGGATAGACTCCCGGGTATATACCTTCCCGGGTTTGGATGCTAAAAGATACAGCAACTCAAATTCTTTTTTAGCAAGTACAACCTTATCTCCGGCCTGGTAAACCAAATATGCTTCACGATCGATAACCAGGTCTCCAATCTCAATCTTGTTCTCGGAGAGCTCCTCAGTGCTGTTATTACGTCTTAGTATGGCATTGATCCTGCTTACCAGTGCACGTGGCTTGATCGGCTTGGCGATGTAATCGTCAGCTCCAACATTAAAACCTGCAATTTCAGAATACTCTTCACTCCTTGCAGTCAGGAATACCATGAAGGTGTTCTTGAACTCTGGAATGGCGCGCATTAAGCGGCAAGCTTCTATCCCATCCATCTTGGGCATCATGATATCGAGTACGATCAGATCGGGCTGAACTTTCTTGGCTAAGGTAATACCTTCCTGTCCATTACTGGCCGTAAAGACGGTGTATCCCTCTTTCTTTAGGTTGTATTCAACAAGCTCTAAGATATCCGGTTCATCATCAACAATTAAAATTTTCTGGTTTGTAGCACTCATATCCTTAAACTATTTGTGACGAAATTAGGCAAAGTAATGTTTGAGCAGGTTAATTGAAGGTTAACAAATTGTTAAGCCGTAATTTTAAGCTAACATTACGTTGCTTGATTAAAGTGTTTTCTCCAGAAACGCAGCTAACTCCTCACCTCTCAGGTTCTTAGCAATGATCTTTCCTGTCGGGTCAATTAAGAATGAACTTGGAATAGCTTCAATTTGATACAATCTAACTGTAGGACCTTCAAAGTCGCTCAACTCACTGGCATGTGACCAGGTAAGCTTATCAGCCGAAATCGCCTGTGCCCAGGCTTTAGGATCTTTGTCGAGCGATATACCCAGAATAGTAAAGTTTTTGTCTTTATAAGTATTATAAGCTTTTACGATGTTAGGATTTTCGTTCCGGCATGGCATACACCAGGAGGCCCAAAAGTCCAGCAGCACATACTTGCCTTTGAAATCTGCCAGGCTGATTGGTTTACCATCTATGGATTTCATGGTAAATGCCGGCGCATCTTGTCCCACTTGAACACTTTTAAGCTTGGCCATCCTTACCAGGAATTCCGTTACAGCAAGATTATCATTGAATTTGCTTTTAATTTTATCAGAGTAGGCAATGAATTCCTTCTCGTAATCAGAAGGGTTCAGCGAAGTCATAGCGTAAAAGCTGGTCAGGGCATCAGGATTGTCGTTCGCAAACTTCAGAATAAAGTTGATCATCTCGTCAGACACCTTGATAAGTTCAGGACGGAGCTGTTCCGCGATCATCTCTCGCTTATCTGGATTAGCGCTTACCTGTTGGTCATAGTTCGCCTGAATGGCCGCCATTTTAGCGTTGTACTTGTTTTTGTACGTATTCAGCTCCTGCAGTTTGTCCGCTTCTGCTGCACCAGAAAGCTGGTAAGCCATTGTAGGATCGTTCAGGTCTGCGTTAAGTTTTATTTGATCACCATTCTGCGCAATGACCACATATTCGTTTTGGTTAGCGCCAATTTTGAAGAAGTCTACAGACTTAGTGGATCGGGTAAATTTAAACTCACCCTTGTCGCTTAATACCGTTGAATCGACAGGAACAGAATTGTTATTGACCATTGCGAAAAGATAAATCTTTCCTTGTGGTGCTGCATTCTCAAATTTACCTTCAATGGTAAAATTATCATTGCTTTTGCAGGCTGCAAATACGACAATACCTATCAGGAACAACCAGATTAGTTTCTTCATTTTTATTTTAATTTTTCGAGTATAATGGAGTTCACTTTTTGGGGATCGGCTTTTCCTTTGGCAAGTTTCATCACTTCGCCAACGAATAGACCTAAGACACCCTTTTTACCTTTTCTATAAGCTTGCACCTGAGGCTGCAGTTTGGTTAACACCTGATCTACAAAGCCTTCCAGTTCATCGCTGTTTTCAGCAATAAGCAGGTTCATAGCGGTAGCTACTTCTTCAACGTCTTGTTGTTGGTTCTTTATATTCGGAATCAGCTGTTGAAGCGCAATTTGTTGCGTCACTTTCTTCTCGTCTACCAGGTTAATTACCTGGGCAAGCTGCACCGGACTTAGGCTGAAGCTGGTTATCGTGCATTGTTGCTCTGCTAACAGTGCCCTAATTGGCCCGGTTAACCAGTTTACAAGGCTCTTTTTATTCTTAATACTTTCGGCTGCTGTGTTAAAGAATGTAAGAAGGTCTGCATCCTCAGCAAGTAAAGTGGCATCAGCAGGGTTGATGTTGTAGTCTTTCATCAAGCCTTGCATAATTTCCTTTGGTAGTTGCGGCATTCTGGCTTTAACCTCTGCAAGCCAGCTATCTGAAATAACCACAGGCGGAAGATCAGGGTCAGGGAAATAACGATAATCATTGGCCTCTTCTTTACTGCGCATTGGAGAAGTTGTGCCAGCATCAGCATCAAAGTTTAAAGTACTCTGGATGATTTCGCCTCCGGCGGATACGACTTCAACCTGACGCCCAAACTCAAAATCTATCGCACGGCGCACGTTACGAATAGAGTTCAGGTTCTTCACCTCACAACGGGTACCAAATGTCGTTGCACCAACCTCGCGGATGGAGATGTTTGCGTCACATCGTAAGCTGCCTTCTTCCATGTTCCCGTCACTCACGTTCAGGTGCCGCACGAGCTTCCTGATTTCAGTAAGCAGCGCTGAAGCTTCCTCCGCAGAGCGGATGTCTGGCTCGGTAACGATTTCAATCAAAGGTACACCAGCACGGTTAAGATCAATGAGACTATAAGCATCATCCTGATCGTGCATGCTCTTACCTGCATCTTCCTCCAGATGAATACGGTTTATTCCCACACGCTTCTCTCTACCATCTGATAGTGTCAGGTCAATATACCCGTTAATGCAAATGGGCTTATTATCCTGCGTGATTTGGTAGCCTTTTGGCAAGTCTGCATAGAAATAGTTCTTTCGATCAAAATAGTTTAGTTGATTGATGCTGCAGTTTAATGCCAGTCCGATGCGCATGGCTTTCTCGATCACCTCCTTATTGAGTTTCGGAAGTGCACCAGGCAGACCAATGGTTACCGGTGAGATATGCGCATTAGCCTCAGCGCCAAAGGATGCGCTGTCGGATGAAAAGATTTTACTTACAGTATTAAGCTGAACATGTATTTCCAGGCCTGATACCAATTCAAATTGCGTTTGATCTGTATTCATTTCTAAAGCAAAGATAACCAAATATGTTAAAGGATTTGTTTAGCAGCTACGCTGATCGTGGCACAAACTTTGAATTTTGCTTTTTACACACAAAATGAAACATTATGAAAAAACTATTGTTGATGGCGACACTTGGCTTAGCAGCCTTGTTCACCAGCCCTGCAGAGGCACAGGTTAGTGTTAACGTAAACATTGGTGCACAGCCTGCCTGGGGGCCTGCAGGCTACGATCATGTGGATTATTACTACTTACCAGAGGTTGAAACCTACTATTATGTGCCTTCCCGAACCTTTATTTATTATAGCGGTAGAAAGTGGGTTAAAACGAAACGCCTGCCGGCCAGATACCGTGGATATGATCTACATCGGGGGCGCAAAGTGGTCATTAACGCACCACGTCCATACCTCCGTCATCATAATTATAGGTCACAATATGGATACGCAAACTACGCACCCGCACGTGTAAGCAGGCATCGGGTGGTGTACCGCGACTATCCGCAGCCTAAACACCACAACAAGAAACACAACAAGCATAAACACGATAGAGAACACGGCTATCGTGGAAGACATTAAACAAGAAAGGCACCTGTAGGGTGCCTTTCTTGTTTATATATGGTAAGATCCCAGCCAACGCGATATTACATGACAGGTGTAGCAAACCTATGGAAGGTTATTAACGATAGTCTCAGCTTTTTTCAATACCTCCGGAAGACCCGCTTTATTTTTGCCACCAGCGGTAGCATAAAATGGCTGGCCACCTCCACCACCCTGAATCTCCTTGGCAAGATCACGTATGATTGCAGCAGCATTAAGTCCCCGTTCTTCAATAAGGTTTTCTGAAAGCATTACCGTGATACCTGGTTTGTCATCAATTAAGGTGGTCATAACCAGAAATAACTCGTCCATGGTTTCCTTAACAGAAAAAGCCAGGTTCTTTACCGCATCAGCGCTCTGCAGATCCACGTGAGCAGCAATCAAATTAATTCCCTTAATGGTTTTAACATGATGTATAATGCTATTTTTCAGGTTGGCGGCATGCTCCACAAGGCCTTTCTCCGCTTCTTTCTTCAGCTTCGCATTTTCATCAATCAAAGCGGATACTGCAGACTTAAGATCCCTGTTGCCTTTCAATAAAGTTCTTAGTTCATTAAGCTCACGCTCCTGATTGATTACAAAGGCTTCTGCCTTATCAGCAGTGATGGCTTCTATACGTCTTACCCCAGCTGCAACGGCACTTTCAGAAGTTATCTTGAAGTAACCAATCTGACCTGTGGCTTGTACGTGCGTACCACCGCAAAGCTCTTTTGAGAAATGATCATCAAAAGTGATAATCCTTACTAAATCACCATATTTCTCACCAAACAACGCAGTTACACCACTTGAGATAGCTTTTTCATACGGCACGTAACGTTGTTCCTTCAATGGGATGTTCTCTCTGATCTTCTTATTCACCAGGTGCTCTATCTTCGCAAGCTCTTCGTCAGTGATCTTTGCAAAATGGGAAAAGTCAAAGCGCAGGTATTCTGGGGTTACTAAAGAACCTTTCTGATTCACATGGGGACCAAGGATCTTTTTCAAGGCCGCATGAAGCAAGTGTGTAGCACTGTGGTTATCTTGCGACAACAGACGTTTATCTTCATCAATTACAGCCCAGAAGGTACCTTCGAGGTCTTCGGGTAGGGTATCTGCATAATGTACAATTACACCATTTTCCTTTTTGGTGTTGGTGATGTCTACAAAGAACATACGACTGTGGTCCTCTAAGCGGCCAGTATCCCCCACCTGACCACCGCTTTCAGCATAGAAAGGTGTTTTGCTCAACACAATCTGATATTGGTCTTTTCCCTTTGCAGAGATCTTACGATATTTGATTATCTCAGTTTCAGCCTCAAAGTCATCATAGCCAACAAATTCCACTTCGAGATCAGGTTTAACAAGCACCCAGTCACCAGTATCAATAGCAGTTGCTGCACGCGAGCGCTCCTTCTGCTGTAAAAGTGCTTTATGATACTCCTCCATGTCCACAGACCAACGTTTCTCGCGAGCCATCAGTTCTGTAAGATCAATCGGAAACCCGTAGGTATCGTTAAGTTCAAAGGCGAAGTCACCCGATATAACCATCTGGTCTTTAAGGATGCTGTACACCCATGGATCTTCGAAGGACTTTTCAGGGTCAATTGCATTTTCAGACATCAAAAACTCTGCTTGCTTAGCAGTATAGTTCTCGAAGCGCTGGATCCCTGTTGCTAAGGTTCTTAAAAATGAAACCTCCTCTTCCAAGACAACTTTTTGTACAAAGTCCTGCTGCGCAGCAAGTTCATCAAATACACCCACAAACTGCTCCGCAAGCACCGGAACCAGCTGGTTTAGAAAGGGTTCTTTTAGGTCGAGGAAAGTGTAAGCATATCTTACCGCACGGCGAAGGATCCTGCGGATCACATAGCCAGCTTTGTTGTTTGCAGGCAATTGTCCATCGGCAATTACAAAGGATATTGCCCGGATATGATCAGCCATCACCCGCATGGCGATATCCGACCTTTCATCTGCGCCATATACCTTTCCAGCCTTTGCCGCAATAAATTGGATTAGTGGTTGGAATACGTCCGTATCGTAGTTTGATTCTTTTTCTTGTAGTACACGTACCAGGCGCTCGAAGCCCATTCCTGTATCTACATGTTGTGCAGGTAAGGGCTGTAATGATCCATCTTTCAAGCGGTTGAACTGCATGAATACATTATTCCAGATCTCGATTACCTGGGGATGATCAGCATTTACCAATGATTTTCCAGCAAGGGTTTCACGCTCCGATAAAGGGCGGCAATCTACGTGGATCTCAGAACATGGGCCACATGGACCTGTATCACCCATTTCCCAGAAGTTATCCTTCTTATTACCCAAAATGATCCGGTCTTCTGGCACATACTGCAACCAGATGTCGTATGCTTCCTGATCCTTAGGCAAACCCTCCTTTTCATCTCCCTGGAAAACCGACACATATAATTTATCTTTAGGAATCTTGTAAACCTCAGTTAGCAGCTCCCAGCTCCAGGCAATAGCTTCCTTTTTGAAATAGTCACCAAAACTCCAGTTACCAAGCATCTCAAACATGGTATGGTGGTAGGTGTCCAATCCTACTTCTTCCAAATCGTTGTGCTTTCCGGAAACCCTTAAACAACGCTGTGTATCGGCAGCACGACTGAATTTGATCGGTGCTTCACCTAAGAACAGGTCTTTAAATTGGTTCATACCTGCATTCGTGAACATCAGGGTCGGATCATTCTTTACGACGATCGGCGCAGAGGGAACAATCTGGTGGGCTTTCGATCTGAAAAATTCTAAGTAGGCGGTTCTAATTTCTTTTGCTGTCATCGTATTTGAGTATAAGGAACAAAATTAAAATTTTATTACGGTATTCTACTAAAATCCCTTTACATTTGAACACTTTAGATAAGAGCCATAAACCATTAATAATCAAAGATAAACTATGCCATATAAAGATCGGGAAATTAATAAGATGTACTATACAATGGGCGAAGTAACTGAAATGTTTGGTGTTAATGCTTCCCAGATCCGCTTTTATGAAAAGGAATTTGATGTACTTCAACCTAAGAAAAACAAGAAAGGCAATCGTCTTTTTACACCTGAAGATATCGAGAATTTAAAGATCATTTTTCATCTGGTTGATGATAAAGGTTTCACTCTGAAGGGTGCCAAAGAACACCTGAAAAACAACAATTCGGAGGTTAAAGAAAATCAAAAGATTATAGCATCACTAGAAAGGCTCAAAGATTTCCTTTTGAAGTTGAATGAAGAAATATAGCTTTCTAAAGTTGATTTAGACTTTCCCGCAGCCTGAGCTACCTTGAATGCATGGTATTTCAGGCAAAAACTTCTGGCTTTTATCGCAACCTGCTGTGCACGGTTTTACTCCTGCTTGCGCTCCCTTTTGGCTCGTTTGCACAGGAAGACCCCATTATAAGGGACATCATTGAGCAACTAGCCCCAGAACTTGGTGAGGATTACGACCTGTCCGAGCTGATCGAAGTACTTGGCCAGTATAGGCGCAAGCCCTTGGACTTGAACAAAACAGGTCCGGAAGAACTGAAGACCTTATTCTTCCTCTCTCCACTGCAAATTAGCAACCTTCTGACATACAGAAATACTTACGGAGCCTTTGGTAATGTTCTTGAATTACAAGCAATTGACGGCTTTGATCTGCAGACCTTAGAACGGCTGATGCCTTTTGTCCGGGTTGGAAACGATCCGGATCTAAAAGACGTTTTCAGCAAACAACTCTTCAAAGCAGCCGATCAGGAACTATTTCTGCGCTATGGGCAGACGCTGGAGAAACAACGTGGATTCCAAGACCTACCCGGAAGCAGATACCTGGGTACCAGAGAGAAGCTTTTGGGAAAGTACAAATATCGCTATAAAGATATGCTCGCAGCCAATGTTGTGTTTGAAAAAGACGCGGGGGAATACCTTTTTAGCGGTATAAACAAGAGGTCAATGGACTTCGTTTCCGGCAACCTTACGCTCTCAAACTTCAGTAAATTCAAGACCTTGGTGGTGGGTGATTACGGACTGCAGTTTGGACAGGGCCTGACCATGTGGTCGGGTTTTGGATATGGCAAAGGACCAGATGTGACCAGTGTGGCTAAGAAAGACCTGGGGGTTAGACCATACAGTTCTGCGAATGAAGTCAGCTTCCTTCGGGGAGCCGCAGCCAGCCTGAACATCAATGATCGCTGGCTACTCACCGCCTTTGCCTCATCGCGAAAGCTCGATGCCAGTACCAAGACCGCAGATGACGGTACGGTAACACAGGTAAATATGAGCTCAAGCGGACTCCACCGTACTTCAACGGAGATCCGAAATAGAAACGCACTTGGGCAGCAAGTGCTTGGAGGCGCAATACAGTACCTGTCGGACAACTTAAACGCCGGCATCGTTGCTTATAATAGTCAGTATTCCAACGCATTTGTGACCGGTCCATTAGCTTACAATCAATTTAATTTCACTGGAAAGGAGCTTACTAACGTGGGTTTGCATTACAACTACACCTTTCAAAACATCTACTTCTATGGAGAGCTGGCACATAGCCTGGGAGGTGGTATCGCATATGTTCAGGGTGCAATGGCGAGCATTTCCAAGACTGTGTCTTTTGTCCTTGTCAACCGTTCCTATGATAAGGACTACCATAGTTTTTTCACCAGGAGCCTCGGAGAGACGGCAGATGCAAGTAACGAAAAAGGCTGGTACGCAGGTATTAATGTTACCCCAAATAAATGGATCACGTTTGCACTTTATGGCGATGTATTCAAATTCCCCTGGCTGAAATACCGGATTGATCAACCTTCCGCTGGTTATGAAATCTTAAGCCAAGTGATATACACACCTGTGAAAGCCATCAAGGCAACCATAAGGGTGAAAACCGAACACAAGCAACAAAATCCGGACGGCGATGTGGACAGCACCTATATTGTAAGCCTAAGTAAAACCAATTACCGACTGGCTTTATCCTGGCAGCTTAGCAGAGGTTTAACACTGGAGCACCGCAGCGAGTTGGTTCAGTACCATAAGGCATCAGTTAAGGATATCGGCTTTATGATCTACCAGGATGTGGGGATTCATCCTGCTGGAAAGAAGTTATCCGGCACGGCAAGAATAGCATACTTTAACACTGATTCATACAACAGCAGGGTTTACGCCTATGAAGATGACGTGCTGTACAGCTCAGGTTTTGGAATGTATAATGGTAAGGGCTTCAGGAGTTACCTGAATTTACGTTACAAGATGTTACGAAACCTCGACCTTTGGGCACGTTATGCCATCTTCATTTATCAGGATGTTGAGACTGTAGGCTCAGGTCTTGATCTCATTCAAGGTAACAAGAAAAACGAGCTCAAATTTCAGCTTCGATACCAATTCTGAGATGCTGAACCAAAATGAAATTGTTTTTCTGAGGTTAACCATACCCTTGGTTATCGGCATCCTTTGTTGCTCCCAAGGACAAGGGCTCACCTGGTTATATGTGCTAGTTGGGCTCGGCACCATAACAATCCTGCTCCTCGGCCTGTTAAATCTAAGATACGCGCGATTCAGCGGCTACATGCATAAGCGGATAGTCTACATCTGCTTTTACATTTTCCCGTTCCTGGTAGGTGGCAGCCTCGCTATACTCAACGATCAGTTGGCCCTGCCCAGCCACTTCTCCAAATGGGAAAGTGACTATTTGAAGGTCCAGATCATTGAAGAACCAAAAGAACATGCTAACATCATTAGCATACGGGCAGAAGTGTTGAAAGCATTCCGAAAAGACCGGGGCATCCCCGTGTCGGGACAGCTCCTGATCTCGATCCAAAAAGAACCTCCTACTACTAATATAGCCAACAGTAGCGCTAAACTCAATCCCGCATCAGGGCCTGCAGGAAAGATCGAAAGCAAGGATGTAAGTTTTGCATATGGCGATCAACTGTTTGTGCCAGGCAATTTCGATACGATTGCTGCGCCCCGGAATCCATACGAATTTGATGTCCGTTCCTGGTACAAACATCAGAATTTTTTTCATCAGCTATTCGTTCAGTCGGACCAAGTCTTGAAGCATAAATCGAATCAAGGTGACCTGTTGACGAGTGCGGCCTTGAAAATACGCAAGCAACAGGTGGCGTATTTTCGAAAATTAGTGAACAATGAGGAGGCCAATGCGGTAGCGGCAACGCTAATCCTTGGCTACCGTGCTGATCTTAGTGAAGATACGCTTTCCGCCTATTCCAAAACTGGCACCATTCACGCCCTCTCCGTATCGGGGATGCATGTGGGCTTGATTTACCTGATCATCAACTTCATGTTCAGCTTCCTGGATAAATGGCAGCAGGGACGTGTAGTTAAATTTATGGTTGTCATCGGACTGGTATGGTTTTATGCCTTCATCGCTGGCCTGGCCCCCTCTGTGCTGCGTTCAGCCATTATGTTGTCCATTTACATCACAGGTACAACTTTCAAGAAGCATCAAAACAGCTACAACCTATTGTGTTGTGCTGCATTTCTGATGTTACTCTACAACCCCTTGCTGATCTACGACGTCGGTTTTCAGCTCTCCTATCTCTCTGTCTTCGGATTAATCTTCCTTCAGCCGCTCATCTACAACTGGTTTGATTTTGAAAACTACGCAGCGGATAAGTTGTGGAACTTTTTTGCATTGTCCATAGCCGCTCAGCTTGCCACTTTTCCTCTAGCCATATACTACTTCCACCAGTTTCCCTTGTATTTCCTCATTAGCAACCTCTTCATTCTTTTACCCGTTTCGTTAATCATGTATCTTGGCATAGCTATCCTGGTACTTCGCCTGGATATTCTTGGATCCATATTCGAATGGATAATCAACTTTAATAATATTGGCCTCAAACGGATCTCCGAACTTCCATTTGCCTCCATTTCAGGAATATGGATCAGCAAGCCCGAGCTTTTCCTACTCTCCACCTTACTTTTAGCTGGCTGTTTAGCATTCACTTTCTTTAGCAAAAAGCTAATCTACGTAGCGTTAACGGCACTCTGCCTGCTTACCCTGAACTTTGGATTTAAGCAATACCAAACGAGCCAACAACAGCAAGTCATCTTTTTTAGCCTCCGAAATTCTTCTGCGATAGGATTTGTACACCGGAACCAAGCCTGGTTACTTACGGATCTCGATGAAAACTCCAAAGTATTACGTTCCGCTGTAAAGCCCGCATTAGAACAGGCCGGCGTAACAAACATCAGATACCTCAACATTCATCAAAACCTGAAGAGCCAAAAACTTCAGATCAAAGAGCATCAAGTACGTTTCCTTGATTTCCACCTGTTATTTGTAGACTCCTGCTTCAACAATAAAGTGCTGCAAACTCCTCTGCAAGCGGATGTGCTCAACATCAGTCAGTTTGCTAAACTGGACCTCCAGCAACTTCTGGAACAATGCCAAACCAAGCAGCTGATCATTGACGGCAGCAACACAGTTTTCCGTTCAGCGCATTACAAAAGTGTTGCGGAGAATTTTGATCTGCCCGTTTATGAATTAAGAAATAAAAAAGCATATTTGGTAAACCTTACCAAATAGCTAATATTCCTATATTATATGTCAGAACCGCTGGTTTTATATACCGTATCCGACCGTATTGCTACAATCACATTGAACCGTCCGGAAAAAAAGAATGCCTTAAGTGCTGAGCTGGTTACCCAATTAACGGAGATCATGCTTGAGGCTTCGGACGATGACGAGGTCAAAGTGATCATCCTCAAAGCAAATGGAAATGTATTCAGCGCCGGCGCAGACCTCGCCTACCTGCAACAACTCCAAAACAATACCCACGAGGAAAACCTTATTGATTCCAGGAACCTTCAAAAGCTGTTTACGACCATCTATTACCTTCCAAAGGTGGTCATTGCCCAGGTTGAGGGTCATGCCATTGCCGGAGGATGCGGACTGGCTACGGTATGTGACATCATTTTCAGCGTACCTGAAGCTAAATATGGGTATACGGAGGTTAAGCTCGGCTTTGTGCCTGCAATTGTAAGTTGTTTCCTGTTGAGAAAGACCAGTGAAACCGTCGCCAAGCGCATCCTGCTTACAGGTGAACTTTTCACCGCACAACAAGCGCTCGACTTTGGACTAATCACCTTTTTGGCAGAAAAAGATGAAATAAATGATAAAGTACAGGAATTCAGCTTAAATTTATGTCAACAAGCCTCAGCGAACGCGTTGATGGTCACTAAACAACTTATCGGTCAAACCACCAACCCAACTTTAGAGAAGAGCCTGGAAATTGCAGTCCAGATCAATGCAAGGGTTCGAGAAAGCGAAGACTTCAAAAAAGGTATCGCTTCTTTTCTCAGCAAAGAACCCATTCAATGGTAACCAATTACAACTATCAATATGTTTAAGTCAATCAAAACGGGGGTAATCGCCTTCATCCTGCTTAGTACAGCAGCACTTGCGCAAGCGCAAAAGAAAATTGAGCAAGGCACCGTAACCTATGCGGTATCATATGAACTCACACCAGAACAAAAGTCATCATTTGACGAGTCCATGTTACCAACAGAAAGTGTGCTGGAATTCAACAACAACCTGGGACGTATTCAGATGGACCTGGGCGCTGCGCTTGTAAAAGTAATCTCTGATGCAAACACGAAAACCGCCTTAGTTTTGGTAGACGTACCAATGGCGCAAAAGCAATTTGCAACTAAAATGTCCGCAGAAGAGGTTGCAAAAGAACGCGGCGACATCAAGTATTCCAACTTCAAACCGACTGGTCAAAAGCAAACCATTGCCGGATACAATGCAGAGAAATACACTTACACCGACAATAAAAACGCTAACTACGAACTTTGGCTAACCAAAGATGTTCGTCTTGCGAAAGGTGCTGAATACGAAGATTTCGCTCCATTAAACGGCACACCTGTAAAATACGCAATGACGGCAAATGGTGTAAAAAGCATCTATACTTTGAAGAGTATCAAAGAAAGTACGGTGGCTAATCTTTCAATGGAAGTGCCCGCAGGCTATGAACTGAAAACTGCTGCTGAAATGAAAGCAATGCAAGGAGGCGGACAATAATCTAAATGAAAAAGTATTTTAAGCATCTAATAAGCCAATTTTTACTCTTTATCGTCCTAAGCAGTGTTGCCCTTGCGCAGTCAAGAGGCCTCAACTGGACAAAAGATGGAAATGGCTACTATGAAATTCAAAACGGCGGAATCGTTTTGGTTTCCCTACCAAAAATGGAGCACAAGCAGGTATTAAAAAATACCAGCTTGCGAATCCAGTCATTTCAACTATCGGCTGATGGTAGCAAAGCCCTTATTTTCACAAACAGCAAGAAAGTTTGGCGTTACAACACCCGTGGCGACTACTACGTAGCTGATCTAAGCAGTGGCGCAGTGAAGCAGCTTGGTAAAAACATGCCGGCATCCTCGTTGATGTTCGCAAAGTTTTCACCAGATGGCGGACAGGTGGCGTATGTTAGCAAGCACAACCTTTATGTAGAAGATCTGGCCAGCAGTTCCATTAAGGCACTTACAACTGATGGAACAGACCGCTTAATCAATGGAACCTTTGATTGGGTATATGAAGAGGAGTTCAATTGCCGCGACGGCTTTCGCTGGAGCCCTGATGGAAAGTCTATCGCTTACTGGCAACTTGATGCGAACAAGATCAAGAATTTCCTCATGATCAATAACACAGACTCCATCTATGCTTACACCATCCCTGTCGAGTATCCGAAAGTCGGTGAAAATCCATCGGCTTGCCGCATTGGTATCGTTGATATTGCCTCAGCAAAAACCAAGTGGCTTGATGTACCAGGCGACAATGTACAGCACTACATCCCGCGAATGGAATGGATCCCGGGAACCAACGAAGTTATCCTTCAACAGCTGAACCGGGAGCAGAATGTATCAAAGTTATTTGTCGGTGATGCAACAACAGCAACGACGAAGAACATTCATACAGAAACCGATCCGGCCTGGATAGATGCTGCAGATGACTTCGAATGGATCAATAGCAACAAAGAGTTTTTATGGGCAAGCGAGAAAGATGGATGGAGACATTACTATAAAATCAGTAAAGACGGAAAAAAGCAAACGCTGATCACTAAAGGAAACTATGATGTGATAGAAAAAAGTCTTACTGACGAAAAAAACAACATGCTCTATTTCATTGCTTCTCCAACCAATGCCACACAAAAATATCTTTATAAAACAAAGTTAGATGGGAAGGGCAGTTTAGAAATGGTTACCCCCTCTGTGATGCCGGGCACCCATTCTTACAGCATCTCTCCGAATGGGTTATATGCAAGACACACCTACCAGAGTGCGTCTATTCAACCGCTAACAGAATGGATGAACCTCAACACTAGAACACCATTTAGCATGGATGGCAGCATTACCAATCAATTGGCTAGACAAAAACCAGCAGCAAACAAAACAACCTTCTTCAAGATCAAAACAGAAGATGGCATTGAACTCGATGGTTGGATGAAAAAACCAGCGAACTTTAATGAAAATAAAAAATACCCAGTGCTATTCTATGTTTATGGTGAGCCCGCATCCCAAACCGTAACCGACACCTATGGTGTGGATCATAACGCACTTTATCAAGGTAGCCTCGCTGAGGATGGCTACATCGCCATCTCCATTGAAAACCGTGGTGCACCAGCGCCGAAAGGCCGCGAATGGCGTAAAAGCATCTACAAGAATATTGGCGTGCTAAACATTCGTGATCAGGCAATGGCTGCAAAGGAGATCCTGAAATGGCCCTTCGTTGATAAAGATCGTGTTGCGGTGTATGGCTGGAGCGGAGGCGGATCCTCTACGTTGAACCTGATGTTCCAGTACCCCGAGATTTACAAAACAGGTATTGCAATTGCAGCAGTTGCCAATCAGCTGACGTATGATAACGTATACCAGGAACGTTACATGGGTTCCCCTTTGCAAACCAAAGAAGCATATGTTAAAGGTTCACCAATCAACCACGTTCAGGGATTGAAGGGGAATCTGCTTTATATTCATGGTACCGGCGATGACAATGTTCATTATCAAAACGCAGAGATGCTGATCAATGAGCTGATCAAACACAAGAAAGCTTTCCAAATGATGGCCTACCCTAATCGTACGCATAGCATCAGTGAAGGTGAAGGCACCAGATCTCATTTGGCGCTGACTTTTACAAACTTCTTGAAAGCAAATTGCCCTCCTGGAGCACGATAAAAACTCTAACAGAAAAGCAGCCTTTATTGGCTGCTTTTCTGTTAGTACCAATTGCAGATAAACGAATACGGCCAGAGCGGGCTTGGTTAGTTATTCTAGCCGAAAATCCACTTATCCTAATTTATCTTTAAACAACCCGATGGTTCTCCCCCATGCAAGTTTTGCAGCCGCCTCATTGTACCTTGTTGGCGAGCTATTGTTGTTGAAAGCATGGTTCACACCCTCATAAACGTAAAGCTTATAATCCTTTTTGTTTTCTTTAAGCGCAGCTTCATATGCTGAAATACCCGCATTAACACGTTCATCTAGCCCAGCATAGTGCAACATTAGACTTGCTTTGATTCTTGGTACGTCTTCAATTTTGGCCTGCATGCCATAGTAAGCAACTGCAGCCAGCAATTTGGGATCATTTACCGCCAGATTATTCGCCATTGCACCACCCCAGCAAAATCCCACGCAGCCTGCCTTGCCATTTCCGTCTTTGCGGTCACGCAGGTAATCCAATGCCATCAAGTAGTTCTTCAGGTTTTTCTCCTTATCAAGCTGACCAATTAGCTCACGGGCTTTGTCTTCATCAGCAGGTGTACCGCCAAACGGCGATAAGGCGTCCACTGCTACAGCGATGAAACCTTCAGCTGCCATCTGTCGCGCGACATCAACGATATGCGGGTTCAAGCCTCGATTCTCATGGATCACCAACACAGTACCAAGCTTCTTCGTTCCTTTTGGTCGGGCAGCGAAAGCCTTCACCTGCCCCTCTGCACCGGGAAAAGTTATCCGTTCTTCAATAATGTCCGCGTTCAGCGGGCTTGCAGCCTGTGCGTAATTATTCTCCAGCATAGGCAAGAGTGTCATTGCCATAGCTGTTCCGCCCGCGAGCAAAGCAAGGCGGTTTATAAATTCTTTCCTGCTTAAGGCGGTGTGGGTGTACTCATCGTACAGGTTGATAATCTTCTGGTCCATTGCTTATAAAGGTTAGATTGTTTCTCTTAACCAATATACCGTTTTCACCAGCACAAGTCAATGCATGGGCGTCAGCGAACCCCTAAAAACTTAAACTTTCAATTTTTGTTAAGGTATCATGAGCCTGATAAAGTTTACCAATAAGGGAATTTACTGCGAGCAAGGTGGCTTCTATATAGACCCCTGGCAGCCCGTAGACCTGGCGGTTACCACCCACGGACATGCTGATCATGTGAAATGGGGCAACAAAGCCTACCTCTGCCACGACCTTACAAGACCAATCCTGAATCAACGGCTCGGTCCCGACCTCGTGATTGAAACGCTGCCCTACAACAAACAAGTAACTATAAACGGCGTCAAACTTAGTCTTTTCCCTGCAGGACACGTCATTGGCTCCGCACAGATCCGCTTGGAATATAAGGGGGAAATTTGTGTGGTATCAGGTGACTACAAAGTCGAATTTGATGGTATCAGCACTGCTTTTGAACCAGTGAAGTGCCATACTTTTGTTTCCGAAAGCACCTTTGGACTTCCTATATACAAATGGCAGCCACAGGAAATTATCTTCCAGCAAATTCAGAACTGGGTATCGGATAACCATGACAAAGGTAAAACCAGTGTTCTGGTAGCATATAGCCTAGGAAAAGCACAACGGTTGATCAAGAACCTTGCAGATTACTGCCAGATCTATGTACATAATTCCATTGCGAACCTCAATGAAGGATTCATAAGAGCAGGCGTTAGCCTGCCGGAGACCATCCGTATTACACCTGAACTAAAAAAAGAAACGCTGCAGCAAGGGATCGTCATTGTTCCACCTGTCATGGCGGAGGGTAAATGGATTAAAACATTGCAACAGGCAGCGACGGGCGTTTGTTCCGGCTGGATGCAGGTGCGTGCGGGTCGCCGTTGGCGCAGTGCCGACGCGGGCTTTGCGCTCAGTGATCATGCGGACTGGCCAGGTTTGTTGGATGCCATCAAAGCGACGGAAGCAGAAAAAGTGTTCGTCACGCACGGCTTTACCGCTACCTTCTCCAAATACCTGAACGAGATCGGTATTGCATCCGAGGAGGTAAAAACACAATACGGAAACGAAGATGAAGAAGAACCAGTACCTACGACAACAGAAACAATTTGAAACGATTCTCCGAACTTATCCAGCAACTGGAAACCAGCAATAAGACCAACGATAAGATCGCTGCGCTAGTTGATTATTTCAGCAATGCGGATGACCGTGATAAAACCTACGTCATTGCGATGTTCACTGGCAAGAAGCCCAAGCGCCCGGTAAACACGGCATTATTGCGCAGCTGGGCAACAGAACTCAGTGGTATACCAGGCTGGCTTTTTCAGGAAAGCTACTCCAGTGTAGGTGATCTGAGTGAAACCATTGCACTGGTACTTCCTCCTCCTGAGAAAGTCACGGATCGGAAACTGCATGAGTGGATCACCGACCTGGCGAGGCTAAATGGTAAAAGTGATGAAGACAAGAAAACGTTCATCCTTGATGCATGGAACAGCCTGGACACGCCACAGCGATTTATATTCAATAAGCTCATCTCGGGCAACTTCCGGATCGGCGTATCGCATAAGATGCTGGTTAACGCGTTGGCCAAACAGAGCAACACCGACAGCAACAAGATCATGCACAGCATCATGGGTAAATGGCAGCCCGAAGAAATCACCTATGATGCGCTAATAGAAGGCGCTCACGTCAACACCGATAACTCCTGGCCATATCCGTTCTGTCTTGCTTATGCATTAGAGATGCAGGCAGACGATCTTGGACCGGTAGACGATTGGCAGGCAGAATGGAAATGGGACGGCATCCGCGGTCAGATCGTGAAGCGGAACGGAGAATTGTTCATCTGGTCGCGCGGTGAGGAACTGGTTACGGACCAGTTTCCGGAATTGCACTTCCTTAAAGACGAGCTCGATGACGGTACCGTATTAGATGGAGAGATACTTTCAGTTAAAGACGGGAATGTGCAGGTTTTTAGCATTTTACAGCAACGCCTAAACAGGAAGACCATAAACAAAGCTCAACTGAATGATGCACCTGTAGGCTTTTACATCTACGACCTGCTGGAACTCGGCACAGCCGATATCCGGGAAAAACCGCTTGCTGAAAGGCGTGCGTTGCTGGAGCAGATCGTATCCATGCTGCAAACGAAGGATGTAGCCGTATTATCCCCGGTGATCACATTTCAAAGCTGGGAAGCACTAACCGAGATCCGCCAGCATAGCCGTGATATGAATAGCGAAGGCATCATGTTAAAGCGGCTTGATTCTCACTATCATAGCGGCAGAAAACGTGGGGACTGGTGGAAATGGAAGATCAATCCTTATACCGTTGATACCGTTTTGATCTATGCGCAGAAAGGAAGTGGCCGAAGAGCCAACTTCTACACGGATTATACCTTTGCGGTCCGAGATGGCGAAAAGTTGATCACCGTCGCAAAAGCATATTCAGGGCTCACCGACAAGGAGATCAAAGAAGTCGATGCTTTCGTAAAAAGGAACGCCGTAGAGAAGTTCGGCCCGGTTAGAACCGTCAAGCCTGAGCTTGTTTTTGAGATTGCCTTCGAAGGTATTGCTGAAAGCAAAAGGCATAAGGCCGGACTGGCACTGCGATTCCCCAGAATCCTAAGGTGGCGGAAAGACAAAAAGGCTGAAGAGATCAATACGCTCGAAGATCTAAGACAATTGCTAAATTCGACCTTATCATGAGTCCTGAAATCAACAGCCTAAGCAAAAGTTACGGCTATAAAACAGTAATCAAATGGCTGCGACAAACCAGGAAAAAACCTTTTGACTTCCAGACGGAAGCCTGGCAATACTATGCCGAAGGCTATTGTGGGATGGTAAACGCACCAACAGGCTTCGGTAAAACCTTCTCCATGTTCTTAGCTGTGGTAATTGAAGAGCTTAACATCATCCATGAAGCAAAAACGAGCAAGGTCAAACCACCTAAAAAGAGAACAGATGCAGGGTTGAAGTTGCTTTGGATCACACCACTCCGCTCGCTGGCAAAAGATCTTGCAAGAGCCATGCGCGAAGTCTGTGCGGAATTGGAGTTGGACTGGATCATTGGTGTTCGGAACGGCGACACCTCGCAAAACGATAAACTTAAACAGAAAAAGCAGATGCCGGAGGTGTTAATCATTACTCCGGAGAGCATGCACCTTCTGCTTGCACAAAAAGGCACCATTAGCAACTTCAATAACTTGCGTTGCATCGTTGCAGACGAATGGCACGAGCTGATCGGCAGCAAACGCGGCGTGCTTGCAGAACTGGCCATCTCAAGAATCCGCGGCTTGCTTCAGGAAAAGCACCCTGAGCGGCTGTTGCGCATTTGGGGGATTTCGGCAACGATAGGTAATATGGAGGAAGCTCTGGATGTCCTGGTACCCTATGAGGAAGTCTTGAAGGTTATCGTAAAAGCAGATCTCGAAAAGAAAATTGATATCCGCTCCGTATTGCCGGATCATATTGACATGTTACCCTGGGCCGGGCACCTGGGTCATAAGCTTGCACACAAGTTGCTACCCATTATTCATAAAAGTAAAACCACGCTGATCTTCACGAATACACGGGGCCAGGCGGAGCTATGGTACCAGAACTTACTGAAGCTGGATGAGGGTCTTGCTGGCCAGATTGCCATACACCACGGCTCCATAGATCATGAACTCCGGAACTGGATTGAAGACGCCATTCACACCGGCGCATTGAAGGCCGTGATCAGCACTTCTTCCCTGGACCTGGGCGTGGATTTCAAACCCGTGGATACCGTTGTGCAGGTTGGCTCCCCGAAAGGCGTTGCCCGCTTCTTACAACGCGCCGGCCGTAGCGGTCACTCACCCTATGAAACATCAACCATCTACTTTCTGCCCACCCATGCGCTGGAACTTGCTGAAGCTTCGGCCATAAAAGAAGCCGCAAAGACACAGAACATCGAAAGCCGACAGCCAGTAGTCATGGCGTTTGATACGCTGATCCAGTATCTGGTCACCTTAGCTGTAGGAGATGGATTTGATGACAAACTCATCTACCGGGAGGTAAAAGAAACTTATGCTTACCGGGAGCTACTGGACTCGGAATGGGCATGGATGATGCAATTTATTACTTCAGGCGGAGATAGCTTGTCGGCTTACAACGAGTTTAATAAAGTAGAACTGGTCGATGGACTTTGGAAGGTTACGAGCAGGCAGATCGCCATGCGACACAGGCTTCACATTGGTACGATTGTGAGCGATGCTATGCTAAAAGTAAAATACCTTACCGGCGGTTATGTAGGTATGCTGGAGGAGTCTTTCATTGCCAAAATCAAACCAGGTAACAGCTTTGCCCTGGCTGGGCGTGTGCTGGAGTTTGTAATGGTGAAAGACATGACCGTGCTGGTTCGAAAAAGCAAACTAAAAACTGCGATCACGCCAAGCTGGCTCGGCGGGCGTCTGCCGCTATCCGCCAACTTGGGCGCCATACTAAGAAGAAAGTATAACGATGCTTTATCACAGGATAGAAATGATGAAGAACTATCCTTCATCTATCCGCTGTTTGAACGACAGGCGAAAGTGTCGCACGTTCCAAAAGATGATGAGTTTCTTATTGAACTGATCGATACCAAAGACGGCCATCATCTATTTGCATATCCTTTTGAAGGGAGACTGGTACATGAAGTGCTTGCTGCCTTGATCGCCTACCGCCTGGGGCGCGTTAAGCCGATCAGTTTTTCAATTGCTATGAACGACTATGGCTTTGAACTGTTAAGCGAGCAGCCCATTCCACTCGATGAGCCAAATATTAAAGCATTGTTCAGTCCTGAAAACCTTGCTGAAGATATTGTGGCGAGTATCAATGCAACGGAAATGGCACGAAGGAAGTTCCGGGATATCGCCTGCATTTCCGGACTGGTCTTTCAAGGTTATCCAGGAAAGTATGTAGCCAACAAACACCTTCAATCTTCTTCTTCATTATTCTTCAACGTGTTTAGCGATTACGACAAACACAACTTGTTACTGCGGCAAGCCTATGATGAAGCGTTCTATCAGCAAATTGAAGAGCCTAGACTAGCGGCTGCCCTACACCGGATACAGCAAAGTAAAATAATTATTATTAGAACTAACCGTTATACACCATTGTGTTTCCCGATTAAGGTCGATAGCTTGCGGGAAAATATGAGTACAGAGGAACTCAGTCAGCGTATCGAACGAATGACTGCAGAGACCGAGAAAAAGTCGAGGAGAAAGAATGACCATCAATTGTAGCGGAGAAGAATTAATACTGGATAAAGAAAGAGCCATCTACTGGCCTGCAAAACGGATGCTGATCATCAGCGATATTCATATTGGAAAATCAGCCCACTTCAGGCGCAGCGGCATCCCTGTTCCAGCCACAATAGGCCACAAAGATCTGAGCCGTATAACAAAGTTAACTGAAGTATATGGCGTTGATAATCTTGTTATAACAGGTGATATGTTCCACAACAACATGAATAGCGATGTAGAAGACTTTAGATCTTGGAGAGCACAACATTCCCAACTGGAAATTCACTTGATTAAAGGAAATCATGATGGTCTGAAAATGGAAGATTATGCAGGACTAGGCATTCAGATTCATCAGAAAGAATTGTTGCAATTTCCATTTCGCTTCATTCATGATAAGCCAGAAACGAAGGATGATTATTTTAATATCAGCGGGCACATTCATCCTGGCGTCACCATACACGGCAAAGCCAGGCAGCAATTACGCCTGCCTTGTTTTTACTTCAGCGATACTTGTGCAGTGCTGCCCGCCTTCAGTGCTTTTACGGGGTTGAGTAATATCAAAGCTTCCGAAGGCGACACCTTTTACGCCATCACCCCTACTAAGGTTGTAATGGTATAGGTTTAAATAGCCATTTGTTGGAGAAGCAGACGAACCACCATTTTGTCGGTTTTAAAGGTCACATCATCCTCGCTTAGTGCAACGAGTTTTACCCATCGGAAACTTTGTGCTGTGCCTGCTGTAAAATCGAAGGGCTTATGCTTAAATTCCAGATCTAGCCTGCCGGCAGGTCTTACAAAATAATAGATGCTTAGAATCTGGCTGTCATTAAAAGAAGATTTTTCGTAGAAATCGGTCGTATAAAAGTGATTTAGCACTTCGACTTCAGCAGCACATTCTTCCATAAACTCGCGTTTTAAGGCATCAATAAGACCTTCTCCAAGTTCCAGTCCCCCACCGGGGAATTTACTAAAATGCCTGCCCTCCTGCTGCTCATCGCTGATCAGTATTTCATCCCGTTCATTGATCAGCAACCCATATACTCTTACATTAAAATAACTCATTGATCAAAGTGCTTTTGATTTTTGGTTGCATTTTCCAGCGTCCAGATGATTTCACGCTTAAAATCCTCCTGCCGCACCGGACAATTCTCCATATGGCAATAGTTGCAGCATGCCGGTAAACATGGATCTGCATGGATGAACAGCTCTGTACGATGGCCAACAGTACCGTTGATCATGGCATCGATTTCTGAGATCTCATGATGTACCTTATTCAGATCGAAATAATACGGAAAAGTAAAGTGGCAGTCCATATGTACATCTGCCCCGTATTGCTGCACCCGCAAGTTATGTACGTCGATCCAGGGATTGCGACGGTTTTCCTGCAGCGCGCCTACAATATTTCGCACCAGATCGATATTACTTTCATCCATTAGTCCGCCGACAGATTTCCTGGTCAGCTTGTAACCACTATAAATGATATACATGCCCAGCAGGATAGAAATCACGCTGTCGAGCCAGTAAAGGCGGGAAAAGTAAATGATCAAAATGCCAATGACAAGGCCGGCACTCGTTATGGCATCAGTGAGTAGATGCTTGCCGTCTGCCTCCAGGGTGATGGAGCGATGACGCTTCCCGGTATTGATCAGATAGTAACCTACGATCATATTGATGAAACCAGTAGTGGCAATGATAATCGCGCCTTCAAACAGGTTCTGAATTGGGTTAGGAAAAATCAGATTATAACCGGATTTCAGAATGATAATAATCCCAGCAATTCCGATGAGGGTACCTTCCAGGAAAGCTGAAAAGAACTCCACCTTGCCGTGCCCATAGGGATGATTTTCGTCTTTAGGGAGCGTAGTCAGGTAGATGCTGTAAAACGCAAAGCTACTGGCTAGTACATTCACAATGCTCTCCGCCGCATCCGTCAATATCGCATTAGACTGCGTTATGAAGTAAGCCGCGAATTTGGCGAGCATCAGGAAAACACTGACGCACAAAGAGACCAGGATTGCTTTTTTTTTGGGCTGCAACAGTTGAAATTTAGGGGGCAAAAGTACTTAATAACGCTGAAAATGCATTATTATTTATTTTTTTGGCCAGCACTAAGCACAGGTTTTTATATTTGTTAAACTACTTAAAACAATTATGAGCATATTATCTAGGAGAATCAACAACTTATCAGAATCTCAGACCATAAAAATGGCCAAACTTGGACGAGAATTATCTGCTAAGGGCATTGATGTCATCAACTTAAGTTTTGGAGAACCCGATTTTTTCACACCAGATGCGGTAAAGCAAGCAGCAAAAAAGGCTATCGACGAAAATTATTCTTACTACACCCCAGTTTCTGGTTATCCGGATCTAAGAAAGGCCGTTGCAGAGAAACTGAAGCGGGAAAATGATTTAGATTACACTTTTGATCAGATTGTTGTTTCAACCGGCGCAAAGCAATCGCTATCAAACGCTATTTTATGCTTGATCAATCCTGGAGATGAGGTGATCGTGCCTACACCATACTGGGTTTCCTATTCCGAAATGATCAAACTGGCGGAAGGTGAATCGGTTTTTATTCATGCAACGGTGGAAAACGACTTTAAGATCACAGCCGATCAGCTGGAAGCCGCCATCACCCCGAAAACAAAGATGTTCATGTTTTCTTCG
This sequence comes from Pedobacter sp. NEAU-ZC8, assembly GCF_059278965.1. NCBI lineage: Bacteria > Pseudomonadati > Bacteroidota > Sphingobacteriia > Sphingobacteriales > Sphingobacteriaceae > Pedobacter > Pedobacter sp. NEAU-ZC8. The sequence continues at coordinate 63,842 of NZ_JCAJXC010000003.1, read as the reverse complement.
CCATGTAATCCGACGGGATCGGTGTATTCACATGAGGAGCTTGCCGCCCTGGTAGAGGTTTTTGAGCGCTACCCAGATATTATGATCTTATCTGATGAGATTTATGAGCACATCAACTTCGTGGATAAGCACTACTCTATCGCCTCTTTCCCATCGGTAAAAGAACGCGTGATACTGATCAATGGATTTTCTAAAGCCTATGCTATGACTGGTTGGAGAGTCGGCTATATGGCTGCAAGCAAAGAAATCGCTGCAGCCTGTGATAAACTTCAAGGACAGATCACCTCAGGTACTTCATCCATCTCCCAGCGTGCTGCCCTTGCTGCCTACGAAGAAGGACTAGACTCCGTGAACGAGATGAAGGAAGCTTTTAGAAGACGTAGAACCATCGTTTATGATCTATTGAAAGCTATTCCAGACATCAAAGTAAACCTTCCAGATGGTGCTTTTTACTTCTTCCCTGAAGTTAAAGCTTATTTCGGCAAAAATCATAATGGCACAGTGATCAACAACGCAGAGGAACTTTGCCTATATCTGTTGAATGAGGCACACGTTTCTACAGTTACTGGTGAGGCTTTCGGCAATGAAAACTGCATCCGTATTTCCTATGCAGCTTCTGAAGATCAACTGAAAGAAGCCATGTCGAGGATCACAGCAGCATTGGCAAACCTAAAATAGACTTCACACCACAAATTGCCTTTGTTAGAACAGGCATAAACAATGCTTATAAAAGAAAGCGGACGTACCCTGGGGTACGTCCGCTTTCTTTTATAGTTAAACCGTTAGGATCGTATCGCCTCAACGGGATCAAGGCGGGAAGCAGAGAACGCTGGCCAAAATCCAGATATTGCACCGATAATCACCGAAATACTAATGCCCATGATCACATTATTAATGTCTAGTATAATTTCAAAGTCTGCCAGATGTGTAAAGGCCTGGGTAACCATAAACACCAGAAGTAGCCCCAGTAGTCCACCCATCAGACACAAGGCAATCGCTTCAAACATGAACTGCAGCAAAATGAAGTAGTTCTTGGCACCGAGCGATTTCTGTATCCCGATAATGTTAGTACGTTCCTTCACCGAAACAAACATGATGTTAGCAATCCCGAATCCACCTACAAGGATTGAAAATCCGCCGATCACCCAACCTGCAATATTGACCATCTTAAACATAATGTCCAACTGATTGGAAAGCATGGTCGTTTTGTTTAAGGAAAAATCATCTTCGGCCCCGGGAGGAATTCTTCGAATGGAGCGCATTGTTCCATAAAGTTCACTTTCAACCTCTTCCAGACCCACTGACTCCTTTCCTCTCACGGTAATTTGCGGTTGATATTGCTCATTTTCAATGTCAAAAAGCCCTTTTGCGTAAACGAGCGGAATAACAGCATTGTTATCCTGAGACATACCCAGCATATCGTCACCTTCCTTTTTAAATACCCCTACAACGGTCATTCGGCGGCCAAGAACTTTTATTTGTTTCCCAATTGCACTTTCGCCATCAAACAACCCGTTAGCTACTTCCGCTCCAAGAATGATCACAGGACTTGCCGACCTGCCCTCGCTTTCTGTAAAGTACCGGCCTTCCTGAAAATCAAGCGTCCAGGTCTTATTAAAATCCGGCGATACCGCGGTTACATTCACACCCTCAACGGAACTACTACGAAACTTCAGCGTCCGGTTTGATGCAGTAGCTTCAAACGAGATACCATCTACATGCTCCAGGCGTTCACGCAAGGCGTTATAGTCGCGCAAGGTAGGCTGTGGGCGGTTCACATACCTCCACCATTGGAAATCACCACCGAAAACCCATGGCCATTTTTGCACGAACAACGTATTCGAGCCGAGTTTGTCAACACTTGATTGAAGCTTGTAGCGCAGGGTATCTACGGCAGAAAACACAGAGATAATCGTGAATATACCAATGGTAATGCCCAGCAAAGACAACATTGTTCTTAGCTTATTTTGCCGCAAGGCGTCCGCCGCAAAACGGAAGCTCTCCCCTATAAGTCTGAATATGATCATAATTACCGTTTAGACCTAAGTTAGCTAAAAAGGTTACAGGATAAATTAAATAATTAGCGTTGTGCTGTTTGGAAGATTAACAAGGCGTTGACAAGGGGTTAACAGGGGGTTGACAAGGGGTTGACAAGGCTAAAGCCAGGTGAAGACCTGGTTAACCCCTTGTCAAGGCCAGGCATGTTAGCTGGCTGTCATATCGCTGAAAACAGGTTTGGAATGGTCTAAAAGTTGTGCGCTTACAAAAAATATATCAATTCTAATGAAATTATTTTCGTATTTTTGCGCCTTTAATTAGTACATCGAAACATGAAGTTATCACAATTTAAGTTTAATTTACCCGAATCATTAGTTGCCAGTACGCCTTCCGACCAACGTGATGAGGCTCGTTTAATGGTTTTACATAAAGATAGTGGCAAAATTGAACACAAGATCTTTAAGGATGTTTTGGACTATTTTGATGACCAGGATGTAATGATTTTAAACAACACCAAAGTTTTCCCAGCACGTCTGTATGGTAATAAGGAAAAAACAGGTGCAACCATTGAAGTATTTTTACTACGTGAATTAAATAAAGAGTTAAGATTATGGGACGTTCTTGTTGATCCAGCTCGTAAGATCCGCGTAGGTAACAAATTATATTTTGGCGATGATGATCTTTTGGTTGCAGAGGTTGTTGACAATACTACATCCCGTGGCCGTACCATCCGTTTCTTGTTTGATGGTACTGACGAAGAGTTCAGGAAGAACATCGAAATTCTCGGAGAAACACCACTACCTAAATACATCAAACGTAAAGCTACTGCACAGGATAAAGAGCGTTACCAGACCATCTTCGCTAAACATGAAGGTGCTGTTGCTGCTCCTACCGCAGGTCTGCATTTTAGCCGCGAGTTGATGAAACGTCTGGAACTTAAGGGTGTCAATTTCGCTGAAGTGACGCTTCATATTGGTCTTGGTACGTTCAGAACCGTTGAGGTTGAAGATTTAACCAAACACAAAATGGACTCTGAACAGTTCATCATTTCACAGAAAGACGCTGACATCGTAAATCAGGGTATCGAGCGTAAAAAGAAAATTTGTGCTGTTGGAACTACATCCATGCGTGCCATCGAGTCTGCGGTATCATCTGCAAGGACATTGAAAGCCGCTAATGACTGGACCAGCAAGTTTATTTTCCCACCCTACGAGTTCAACATCGCTAACGCGATGATCACAAACTTCCACACACCAGAATCTACGCTATTGATGATGGTAAGTGCATTTGGAGGATTTGAAAACGTTAGAAATGCATATGAAGTAGCCCTAAAAGAAAAATATCGCTTCTATAGCTACGGTGATGCAATGTTGATTATTTAAGACATTAATTTATCAAAATCCTGAAATGGGAGATTTAAACCGACAGGTTAAGGTCTCCCATTTTTTGTATCATGCCCTATTTAGATGAAATATTTCGCAATTATCGTCGCTGGTGGCTCCGGCACCAGAATGAATGCCGAGCTGCCAAAGCAGTTTTTACTACTTCATGGCAAGCCGATCCTGATGCATACCATAGCAGCTTTCGCTGCCTGCACGTTAAATCCGGAGATCATCCTTGTCCTAAACATCCATCAGCACCAATACTGGGAGCGTCTATGTAAAGAATATAACTTTGACATTCCACATCAACTGGTGAGTGGCGGCCAGGAGAGATTTCATTCGGTAAGCAATGGTTTGAAGGCTATCACTGGGAATGGCATCGTCGCTGTACACGACGCCGTCCGGCCATTGATCTCGCCGGAACTTATACGTAGATGTTTTGAAGCTGCAGGAGAAAAAGGTAATGCAGTTGTGGGTGTACAACCTACAGATTCGATTAGAAGAATCGATGTTAATGGCCGTTCAGAAGCAATTAACCGGAACATGGTTGCCCTTATTCAAACCCCGCAGGCCTTTGAAAGTAAGCTGCTTAAGAAGGCTTACCACCAACCATATCGCAACGACTTCACAGATGATGCCTCTGTAGTAGAACGCATGGGAACTGAGATCCACCTGATTGAAGGGGAACGGAGCAACATCAAGATCACCTTTAAGGAGGATATGGAAATTGCGAAATACTATCTAACAAAAAAGGCTTCTGAATAATCAGAAGCCTTTAATATCTTTTGCTAGTTACTAGGTTGCTCTATTGATTAACTTCAAAATGATCGCAATAACTGCAATTACCAATAAGATGTGGATCAAGCCACCTACATCGCCAAAACCGTTAAAGAAGAAGCCAATAATCCATAGTATCACTAGTACTACGGCTACTAAATAGAGTAGATTTCCCATAATTTTTAATTTTTAGTTAGGTTGTAATATTTTTTCCAGCTGGTTGAGCTGCTGACAGTTCTATTACAATCTTCGTTCCAAAAAAAAAAGCCTTGATGTTCAAGGCTAATTATGTGTCTGTATGTTAATATTCGTCTTCGTTAAAGAAAAAGTCATCCTTTGTAGGGTAATCAGGCCAAATCTCTTCAATGGTTTCATAAGGTTCGCCGTCATCCTCAAGGGCTTGTAGATTTTCGATTACCTCAACTGGTGCACCTGATCTTATACCGTAATCAATTAATTCGTCTTTTGTTGCAGGCCATGGAGCGTCTTCCAAATGCGATGCTAGTTCTAGTGTCCAATACATATTATTCGATTTTTATATACAAATTATTAATTTCCGCAAAAGTATAATAAAATTGTTCATAAGAACAAACTATTTTTTCCTATAACGCTACATTCTCGGAATCCATATATTTTCTGGTGCTCCGGCATTATAATTTACTTTTCTTGAAAGTACAAACAAGTAATCACTTAGGCGGTTTAAATAGATCAGAATATTTTCATTTACTTGACTTTCCGTAGCCAGGTGCACTGCAAGCCGTTCTGCCCGGCGGCAAATGCAACGAGCAACATGGCAAAAGGACACTGTAGTATTACCGCCAGGAAGTATGAAATGGGTAAGTTGCGGTAAGGTTTCATTCATAAGATCCATCTCCTGCTCAAGAACGGAAATGTCTTCAAGGTTAAGATCAGGGAGCTTCTTTTTTGAACGCTCCGGATCGGCGGCAAGCTCAGCTCCGATCGTAAATAACCTGTCCTGAATCTCCTTAAGAATATTTGACTCATGAACACCGATTTCCTGGCATCGGATTAGTCCGATATAGGAATTTAGCTCATCTACGGTACCATAGCATTCGATTCGCAAGTGGTACTTGGGCACGCGTGTTCCCCCGATAAGGGAAGTAAGACCTTTATCACCTGTTTTAGTGTAAATCTTCATGATTATCAAATTTGTTCAAAATCGTCACCCGACGCCTGCAATTTAGATAATCTTGGGGATACCGTTTTAATGTCTGTATTTAAATAATCGTTTTCAATCAGGCCGTCACGCATACGCACAATCCGGTGTGCATGCTGCGCAATATCCTCTTCGTGCGTAACCAGGATAATGGTGTTTCCTTTGCTGTGAATTTCTTCCAGAAGTCCCATGATCTCGATGGAGGTCTTCGTGTCCAGGTTACCTGTAGGCTCATCGGCCAGGATAATCGAAGGATTGTTGATCAAGGCACGTGCAACAGCAACACGTTGACGCTGCCCCCCGGAAAGCTCGTTGGGCTTGTGGGTGACACGGTGACCCAATCCAACATTCTCAAGCGCTGCAGTAGCACGGCGGTCTCGCTCCTGTTTATTTGCACCTGCATAGATTAGCGGAAGCGCTACGTTATCTAATGATGTGGATCGCGGCAGCAAGTTGAAAGTCTGAAACACGAAACCAATTTCTTTATTTCGAACTTCTGCAAGTTCATTATCCGACATGTGGCTCACATTCGTGCCGTTCAGGATATAGTCACCCTTAGTTGGGGTATCCAGACAACCCAGGATATTCATTAAGGTGGATTTACCAGAACCAGAGGGCCCCATTAATGCAACAAATTCGCCTTTGTAGATATCCAGTGACACTGATTTTAGCGCATGAATAACTTCAGCGCCTATTACATATTTACGACCGATATCTTTGATGACGATTAATGGAGTTTCCATAGAGAAGCTTTTAGTTTTTGGGTTAAGACTGTTGTACTTGCCGATATGTTACACCGGGCTTTACTTTTCTATAATTTTCGGCACCATAAAGAACCTGTCATTGTGCTCAGCGGCATTTTTCAATGCCTCCTCCACCGGCAGCTCAGCCTTGGCAACGTCTTCCCTCCAAACATTGTGGGTTTCATTCATATACACCAATGGCTCAACTTCAGTCGTATCCAATGCATTTAACTGCTCCATGAAAGTTAAGATCTTACTCATCTCATTGATTAAGCCAGGCACTTCCTGTTCCTTAATCTCAATTCTGGCGAGGTTAGCTACTTTATATATGGTTTCTTCGTTGATGTTCATCGCATTTATAATTTACTGTTTATCGTGTTGAAAACCTTTTCCTTTAACAGTTCATCTTCCTTCAAAGCAAGGTTATCTGTAAAGATAGGCTTATGAACATAAATATCACAAATACCTGGTCGGCTTCCATAGCGTGAACCATCATCCCAAATGAGATCCCAGGCGTTGATGATGCTTATTGGAACTATTGGCACCTGCTTTTCGATCGCTAAACGAAAGGGGCCATTTTTAAAAGGCATTAACTTCGGTGGATAATATTCATCCTGAATGCCTCCTTCTGGAAAGATCAATAAACTCATTCCATTTTGCAGGTTCTCTCCTGCTCTTTTGAAGGCACGAAACGCAGAGATCTTGCTGTCGCGATTAACAGGAATGTCTATAGTTCTGAAGAAGATGCCCAGAACCAGGTTGTTTTCCAGCTCTGCTTTGCCCATGAAATGGAAGCGTCCATGTGCCAGCATGCAGAGGATCATGATGTCGAGATTTGAACTATGGTTAGCGCAATAGATATAATGCTGTTCTGGATTTAATGGGACCTCAAATTTGTATTTAAAACGGATGCCCCCAAGCATGCTGCAGATCTTGCTATGATAAACGCGGAGTTTGTTCAGTACATCATACCATTCAGGCCTTCTTGATGCCAACCAGTAAAGTGGAAAGAAAAGGATGGAAAAAACAGAGATAATAAAAAGGAAATAAATGCGGTGACAGCGTCTTAACAGTTTAAACATCAAATCAAAAGTAGAAAATAATTCAATTAAGAGGCCCTGCGGTATACCTGATTTCGAATTCGAATACCCTGTGTTAAGTCAAAAATCGAATAATACTGAATTGAATTGCCCTTTTTTATTAATTTCGGCCCCATGAAAGAAACGGTAGTTAGTGGGATTCGCCCGACAGGTAAATTGCACCTGGGTAATTATTTTGGAGCAGTTACGAACTTTGTAAAGATGCAGCATGATTACAATTGTTACTTTTTTATTGCTGACCTACACTCTCTAACTACACATCCGACGCCGGGGGATCTGCATGGTTATGTAAAACACGTGCTTGTAGAATATCTGGCTTGCGGCATTAACCCGGAAGAATCTACTATTTACATTCAAAGCGACGTACCGGAAGTAGCAGAGCTTTACCTGTACCTGAATATGAATGCATACTTGGGTGAGCTGGAGCGCAGCACCTCTTTCAAAGATAAAGTCAGATCCCAGCCGGATAATGTTAATGCAGGCTTGCTGACCTATCCTACCTTGATGGCCGCCGATATCTTGATCCACAAGGCCACTAAAGTGCCCGTTGGAAAAGATCAGGAGCAGCACCTGGAGATGACCAGAACGTTTGGTAATCGCTTCAACCGCCTTTACAATGCAGAAACCTTCCCTGAAGCATTTGCATTCAGTTATTCTGAAAACCTGGTTAAAGTACCTGGATTAGATGGAAAAGGCAAAATGGGCAAATCTGAAGGTGATGCAAACTGTATTTACCTTTCCGATAGTCCGGAGGTGATCCGTAAAAAGGTGTCTAAAGCTGTTACCGATGGCGGCCCAACCGAAGAAAATCAGCAGAAGCCCGAAGCTATTGAGAACCTTTTCAATTTGATGAAGATCGTTTCAGCAGCCGATACGGTAAACTTCTTTGATGAGCAGTATAACAAATGTGCAATTCGATACGGCGACTTTAAAAAACAACTGGCTGAAGACATGATTGTTTTCAATACGCCAATCAGAGAGAAGATCGAAGACATCGCAAAAGATACTTCCTATCTGCGCCAGGTTGCCAGACATGGTGCACTTAAAGCGAGAGAAAGCGCACAAAAGACACTTAAAGAAGTTAGATCGCTAATTGGCTTTAAGCCTTTCTAATACAAACATATAAACTACAAAATACATGCATATCGCAATTGTCGGAAACATCGGTGCCGGAAAAACAACCCTTACAGGACTGCTTGCCAAAAATTATCAATGGGAAGCCTTGTATGAGGCTGTAGACAATAACCCATACCTGGAAGATTTCTATAGCGATATGAAACGTTGGAGCTTCAATCTTCAGATCTACTTTCTAAACAGCCGTTTTCAGCAGATCGTAGACATTCAAAACTCCACCAGGAATGTAATTCAGGATCGCACGATTTATGAAGATGCCTATATCTTTGCAGAGAACTTGCATGACATGGGGCTCATGACCACCCGTGATTATAATAACTATCGTGCAATCTTCGACAACATTACCTCATTCATCAAACCACCAGACTTGCTGGTATATTTGAAGGCTTCTGTACCGACCCTGGTGAATAACATTCAACGCAGAGGTCGCGAGTATGAAGCAAGCATCCGGATTGACTATCTATCAAAATTGAACGAGAAATACGAAAACTGGATAAAAGGCTATAGTGCAGGCAAACTGCTGATTTTGGATAAAGACAAACTTGATTTCACAAACAATCCGGAAGACTTAGGGGTTGTTATAGAAAAAATAGAAGCAGAAATTCACGGATTATTTTAATGAAGATTATAGGAATTATACCTGCCAGATATGGCTCCAGCAGATTTCCAGGGAAACCCCTGGTGCAAATAGATGGCAAGAGTATGATTCAGCGGGTATACGAGCAGGCATCGAAGTCAACACGTTTGGATGCTGTGATCGTAGCAACTGATGATGTCCGAATAGCCGATGAAGTAAATGCTTTTGGAGGTCGGTTTCATCTTACTAGTGCAGCCCATCAAAGTGGCACGGACCGCTGTGCAGAAGTTATTCGTAAGGAATCCGGCTTTGACGTGGTCATTAATATTCAGGGGGATGAGCCTTATATTGATCCTGCACAGATCGACCTTTTAATTTCTTGCTTTGATGCAAGTACGGTGCAGCTTGCAACCCTGGTTAAACAGATCCACAGCAACGAAGAGCTTCTTAACACCAACATTCCTAAGGTTGTACTTAACGCCTCAGGGGAAGCGGTTTATTTTAGCCGCCAGACCATTCCATTCGTCCGGGGAAAAGAAAAGGAACAATGGCTCGAGGAGCAGATTTACTACAAGCATATTGGGATATATGGTTACACCGCGGCCACCCTGCTGGAGATTACCAAATTGGAACCCTCATCTTTAGAACTTGCAGAAAGTCTGGAACAACTTCGCTGGGTAGAAAATGGTTACACCATTCAGACGAAAACAACAACCTTGGAGACCATTGCTGTAGATGCTCCGGAAGATCTACTTAGAATAAAGACCCTTTCTTAAGGGTTGCAGACAATACTAACTCAACTATGAAGCTGAAAATTCTCTTGGTATTTATCGGTGTACTTTCCTTGGCAAGCTGTTCAAGCGATCCTAAATCTAACACACGAAAAGTTGAAGTGCATGAGCAAGTTAAGCAAGTAACTAAACCCTTCAGCGACCTGGAACAGGCTGACACGTTCAGAGTGGTATTGACGGGCGACAAGCCAAAGAATATGATGCTTAAGTTCAGTATTATCGCTCATGGTGGAAAGCAAATTTATGCTCAGAATTTAGAAGCGAAAACGCTCATAGATCATTACAAGCAGAGCGTTGATTTAAAGAAAGAAGATAAGCAGCTTGCTTTCATGAAACAGGAATTTGATATGTTCTTCGAAGAAGACAACTTTCTGGAGCCAGCGGTTACCGAATCAGAAGAGCCGGATCAGTTTGTTCCTGACAAAGCTTTTTATGCGGAGTTGAAGCAGTCAGGTCTTAATGGATTTATGTATCGCCTCGGACAGGAAAACAAGGTCTATATTGCCTGGTCCAACCGGGAGCAGAAGGTAAAGATCTACTACAAATGTTGCTAAAATAAGCTGCTGAGCTTCAATGGCTCATCTATGATATAGCGCACTCACCTGCCTGCTGCAATTCATTTTTACAAAAGATAAACGCCCGGTTTAGTTAAAATTGTTAGCTTTGTATCCCGTACAAAAACAATTAAAAAGGCGCTAAAAGCTCTTTTTCCAACTCAACACTATGACAAAGTATATTTTTGTTACGGGCGGTGTTACTTCCTCTCTAGGGAAGGGCATCATTTCCGCATCACTTGCCAAACTTTTACAAGCACGGGGTTATAATGTAACCATCCAAAAATTTGATCCTTACATTAACATTGACCCAGGAACCTTAAACCCTTATGAGCATGGCGAATGCTATGTGACTGAAGATGGTGCCGAAACAGATTTAGACCTTGGGCACTACGAACGCTTTCTAAACAGACCTACCTCACAAGCGAATAACATTACCACAGGTCGTATTTACCAAAACGTGATCAACAAAGAACGTAAAGGTGAATATCTTGGAAAAACCGTGCAAGTTGTACCACATATTACCGATGAAATTAAACGTAATATGAGGATTCTTGGTGAAAGTGGCGAGTTTGATATCGTGATCACAGAGCTGGGTGGTACAGTTGGGGACATCGAGTCATTGCCGTTCATTGAAGCGGTAAGACAGTTTAAATGGGAAGCTGGCTCAAACAATGCTATTGTTATTCATCTTACGCTTATACCTTTCCTTGCAGCAGCAGGTGAATTGAAAACAAAGCCTACGCAACACTCTGTTAAAGCTTTATTAGAGTATGGTATACAGCCAGATATCTTGGTTTGCCGTACTGAACATCATATTGGTGCAGACATCCGCAAAAAAATTGCATTGTTCTGTAACGTAAACGTAAATGCAGTTATTGAATCCATTGATGCATCTACCATTTACGACGTACCATTGTTGATGCTTAAAGAGCAGCTCGACAAAATTGTTTTAAGCAAACTAAAACTTCCAAGCAAAAGCGAGCCGAACCTGGATCTTTGGAAAGATTTCCTTGGCCGACTTAAGAATCCGACCTCAGAAGTTAAGATTGGTTTGATCGGTAAATATGTAGAGTTACCGGATGCTTACAAGTCCATCATAGAAGCGTTTATACATGCAGGTTCTAAAAATGAATGTAAAGTAAAAGTTGAGTACATACATTCAGAAGGCATTGAGCCTGAGAATGCTAAAGATGCCTTAGGACATCTACATGGTGTTTTGGTAGCGCCAGGTTTTGGTAGCAGAGGTATTGAAGGAAAGATCGATGCCATCCAGTACGTCCGGGAGAATAATGTACCATTCTTCGGCATCTGCCTGGGTATGCAATGTGCGGTGATTGAATATGGTAGAAATGTGATCGGATTGAAAAATGCGAACACGACGGAGATCGATGAAAACACTGAATACCCTGTAATCAACATGATGGAAGATCAGAAGAACATCACCAATAAAGGTGGTACCATGCGTCTGGGATCTTATCCATGTGACATCAAAAAAGGCACAAAAGCTTTTGCAGCTTATGGAAAAGCCCATATTACGGAGAGACACCGTCACCGTTTTGAATTTAATAACCAATATTTAAAGCAGTACGAAGAAGCAGGTATGATTGCTTCGGGTATTAATCCAGATAGCGGCCTGGTGGAGATTGTAGAGCTCAAAAATCATCCATTTTTTGTTGGCGGACAGTTTCACCCAGAATTAAAGTCAACAGTTGCTAATCCGCATCCACTTTTTATTAAATTTGTCGCCGCTGCGATGGAGTATGCGAAGAAAAAAACCAATTAATTCGTTTAAAAATCAATAATGGATAGAAATACGTTCACAGGATTATTCCTGATCATGATTGTTTTAGCAGGATCATTCTACTTTTTCAAGCCAACGGAGGCAGAATTGAAAAAGGAAGCTGAAAGAATTACTGCTGACTCACTCAAAAGAACCGGCAATAATGCTGCGACTACCAAAATGCCAGCTGCCGCGCAGGCACCTGCACCTGTTACACCGGACTCCAATGCTTTAAAGGGCCCCTTCGGCTCAAACCTGACCGGTACCGAGCAAACTACAGTTCTTGAGAACGAGAAGTTAAAACTTACGCTTACCAATAAAGGTGGTAAGATCTTGTCTGTAGAGGTTAAAAATGAAAAAACCTACGAAGGAAAACCATTGGTGTTATTCTCCGGAAATGAGAATAAGTTCGGTTTAAAATTGAACATCAATGGTAAGATTGTAAATACCAATGATCTTTACTTTACTTCTACTACGAATGGAACTGGTGTTACCATGCGTGCAAATTATAATGGTGACAAGTATCTGGAATACTTCTACGATCTTCAACCGAATACAAACAACGTTACCTTCAACATCAACTTAAACGGCTTCAATCAGCTTGTTCAAGGAAATGCGATTACCCTGAACTGGGAAGCTATTCTTTTGGAGCAAGAGAAGTCAGTTGCAAATGAACAGCTTTATTCTGCACCTTATTACAAGTATGTAGATGAGAATCCAGAGCACCTGAATTTCTCGAAAGACGTTAAAGAAGAATTAACGGAAGGCAAGATTGAATGGGTTGCTTTTAAACAACACTTCTTTTCAGGCATATTGATTCCTAAAGAAGGTTTCTCAAAAGGTGAGGTTGAGGTAAAGGTAACAACAGCGCCAGGACAGGTGAAATGGTATGCTGCAAATCTGGAACTCCCTTTTAACCAGTTGGCTGCTCAGAGCTATGGCATGAGCTTTTACTTCGGTAACAACAAATTCTCGGAACTTCAAAAACAAGGTCACGACATTGAGAAGATTGTTGAAATGGGCTATTGGCCTTTAAAATACATTAACCGTTTTGTTGTACTGCCTGTATTTAACTTCCTTGAAGGTTTTGGATGGGGATATGGATTGATCATTCTGGTATTAACCGTGTTGCTGAAACTGGTACTGTCGCCACTTACCTACAAGTCTTACATCTCCATGGCGAAGATGCGGATTCTTAAACCAGAGATGGATGAGATCAAAGCAAAAGTTGGTGAGGATAACCCTACCCTTTTACAGCAGGAATATCTGAAACTGTATAAACAAGTTGGTGTAAATCCACTTGGCGGATGTTTGCCGATGTTGCTGCAGTTACCAATTGTAATGGCCTTCTTCTTCTTCTTCCCGAATCTATTCGAATTGAGGGGACAAAGCTTCCTTTGGATGCAGGACCTTTCTACTTACGATGAGTTCATTAAGTTTGGCTTTACTTTACCTTTCATCGGGGATCACTTGAGTTTGATGTGTGTGTTAATGACAATTTCTACGTTGATCTTTACCTACTTCAATAACCAGGTTTCGGGTGCAACAGGTCAGATGAAATACATTGGTTACATTATGCCGATTGTATTCTTAGGAGTGTTAAACAGCTACCCTGCTGGTTTGAACTACTACTACTTCCTGGCGAACATGTTAACCTTCGGTCAGCAATTTTTGATCAAGTCTATGGTGAATGATGAAAAGATTCATGCTATTCTTAAAGAGAACAAAGCTAAGCCTGAAGAGAAAAGAAAGAAATCTAAATTCCAGGCTCGCTTAGACGAGTACATGCGCCAGCAACAGCAGGCGAAAGTTCAAGGAAAGAACACTAAATAATTAGAAGCACCCCAAGGGGTGCTTTTTTTATGCATTTACTTTGCAGAGGTATCTGTAGAATATAGGCTGCGCTATAAGCTGCAACTTTTTTCAAAGCAGGTATTTTACCGAATAAACCAGACAGGCCATTAAAAGTGTTCGGAATTCCATAAGGACCTTCTTGTAAATACATCTTTTTTCAATGATGCCTTAATTGAACGCTGCTTTTTCTGTAATATTTGACATACAGAGCGCTGATTATCTTAAGAATTTGCAATTTTTATACATTAATAGCGAATCAATCTGAATATGCAGAAATCAATCACCATTATTTTACTTTTAATTGTGAACCTGGCCCTGGCACAGAAAAAGCCATTGGACCATCAGGTTTATGACAGCTGGGAAAGCATTGCTACAAAGCAGATCTCCAACAACGGCATATGGACCGCCTACAATGTTGCACAACAGGAAGGTGATGCCCGGCAATACTTCAGCAATATGAGTACAAACCAGAAAATTGTTGTACCAAGAGGTACAGCAGTGAAGTTCAGTGCAGATACGAAGTTTGCTGCCTTTCTGATTAAACCTCAGTTTCAGGAAACCAGAACTGCCAAAATCAAAAAGAAAAAAGCAGACGAGATGCCTAAGGATTCCCTGGGGTATATTGATCTGACCACGGCAGTAGTCAGCAAAGTGCCGCGTGTAAAGTCTTTCCAGATACCTGAAAAGGGAACAGCACTACTGGCCTATCACCTGGAAAAACCAGACACCGCAAAGAAAGTGAACCCAGCTAGCCCTAAAGCACCTGCTGCCGTACCTTCACCAGCGGTTAAAAAGAACGACATGGCTGACTTGCTGGCGGACGACGACAAACCTGGAGCAGATAAAAAAACTGAAGGTACTGACCTTGTTTTTAAAAATCTACTAACCGGTGCCACGAGGACGTTTAAATACGTAACCGATTATAGCTTCAGCAAGAATGGAAAGCAGCTGGTATTTACCTGCAGCGGTTCTAAGAAAGACAAAGAAGCGCCTGCTGGCGTGTTTGTATACAATACGGAAAAAGGTGGACTGAAAACTTTGATTAAAGGTAAAGGTACCTTCAAGAACTTTGTGTTTGATGAAGAGGGCGAACAGATTGCATTTGTTGGTGAAACAGGTCCTGAAAAGCAGGAAATCAAATCTTACCAGGTATATTACAATGCCTTAAGTCTTGATACTGCGCAGATCCTTGTAGATAATGAGATCCCTGGTATGCCGGCAAAATGGAACGTAAGTGCAGATGGGAAACTAACTTTCAGTAAGGACGCCACCAAATTGTTCTTTGGCATTGCCCCGGTTAAAAAGCCAAAAGACACTACACTGGTGGATTTCGAACATGCTAAGCTGGACATTTGGGGCTACAAAGATGACTACCTGCAGCCTATGCAGCTTAAAAATCTCGACAGGGAATTAAAAAGAAGCTACCTGACCGTGATTGATATTTTCAACAGTGATCCGAAGATCGTTCCTTTAACAGATCAAAGTCTGCCAGATGCAAGCCTGCTGAAAAAGGGAGATGCAGCGTTTGTACTCGCAACCACTGACGTTGGTAACCGAATTCAAACACAATGGACTGCAGAAAGCATCCGTGATGTGTATTTAGTTGATGTAAAAAGTGGCCAGCGTAGAAAGATCTTGACTGGTATCAACAGTAACGTAATGGCCTCCCCTGATGGAAATTATGTGCTTTACTTTGACAAAAGAACCTCGGGTTGGTACTGCTACAACATCGCTGATGGAATAACCGTACACCTGAATAAGGATCTAAAGGAGAAGTTTGCTGATGAAGAGAATGATGTTCCGGCAGACCCATCATCCTACGGGCTTGCTGGCTGGGCAGAAAAAGATAAAGCCGTTTACATTTATGACCGGTACGATATATGGGCTTTCAATCCAGATGGTAAGTCAGCACCAAAAAACATAACCAACGGATACGGGCGAAAAAATCAAATCACACTACGTTATCAGAAGCTTGACTCCGAAGCGGAATTCATCAATAAAGGAACAAGTTGGTTGGATGCCTTTAATAATATTACTAAAGAGAATGGATTTTTCCGAAAAGACCTAGGGAATACCAAAGATCCTGACTTGGTTGTGATGGCTCCTTTCAAGTTTTCTGATCTTGTTAAGGCTAAAGATGCAGATCGACTGGTTTATGAAAAAGCGAACTACACCAATTCTCCGAATGTTTTCAGCTCATTGGACCTGAAAACAGAAGTTAAACTAAGCGCAACAAATCCGCAGCAGCAGAACTATAACTGGGGAACCGCAGAGTTGGTTAAATGGACAACGCCAAAAGGCTATAAATCTGAAGGTATCTTATATAAACCGGAGAATTTTGATCCGAATAAGAAGTACCCAATGATCGTGTATTTTTATGAGAAACTGTCGGATGGGTTATATAGCTATCAAGCACCGGCCCCTACGCCTTCAAGATTGAACATACCGTTTTTCGTTAGTAATGAGTACCTGGTATTTGCACCAGACATCAGCTATGAAACTGGATACCCGGGTAAGTCAGCCATGGAGTTCATCAACTCCGGTGTCGAAGCGCTGAAGAAGAACAGCTGGGTAGATGGCACGAAAATCGGCATTCAGGGACAAAGCTGGGGTGGTTATCAGGTGGCATACCTCATCACACAAACCGACATGTACGCTGCAGCCTGGGCGGGAGCTCCGGTGGTGAACATGACTTCTGCTTACGGCGGAATGCGTTGGGAAAGCGGCATGAACAGACAGTTCCAGTATGAGAAGACACAAAGCCGGATCGGTGCTACTTTATGGGAAAAACCTGAGCTCTATATTGAGAACTCTCCCCTGTTCTACCTTCCGAAAGTAAATACACCAGTTGCAATCATGGCCAATGATGCTGATGGTGCTGTGCCCTACTATCAAGGCATTGAAATGTTTGCTGGCCTGAGAAGACTTGGAAAACCTGCCTGGTTGCTTGTTTACAACAATGAAGCACACAACCTGGTGCAGCGACAAAATCGTAAGGACATCTCGATCCGCGAACAGCAGTTCTTTGATCACTATCTAAAAGGCGCGAAGGCACCACAGTGGATGGTGACAGGTGTACCCGCGACAGAAAAGGGAATCAACTGGGGTTTTGAACTCACCGACGCCAAACCATAAACTAAAATCTATAGCTTTGCCACTGCCGGACTCCTCCGGCAGTGGCTTTTTTATACCCTTATATGAAGATTGATGAAATCTTAGAATCATATGATTCCTTCAGGGAATCAGGCCTGGAAGATCGTTTCTTTAAACATCAGGATCTCATGCGAATACTGGATCGACATTCGGGAGATTTCAACACCGAGCTTGCAGGGCACTCCCTTGAAGGCAGGGAAATACGTCTATTGACGGTTGGAACTGGTCCATGTAAGGTCTTCCTGTGGAGCCAGATGCATGGTGATGAAACAACCGGTACCATGGCGCTGATGGACCTTCTGAATTTTCTTAAACATCAAATTGGTTCTCCTATTAGCACCCGGCTTTTAAGCGCCTGTACGCTTTACCTGCTACCAATGGTAAATCCGGATGGTGCGGAACGGTTCAGCAGAAGAAATGCGCAGCAGATAGACATCAACCGTGACTACTTGCGAGCAGCAAGTCCTGAAGCAAAAGTTCTCAAAGCCATGCATGAAAAGATTAAACCCTCTTTTGGTTTTAACTTACATGACCAGTCGAACTTATGGGGCCTAAAAAACAGTACATATCCAGCAGCATTATCCTTTCTAGCGCCCGCGTTCAATGAGGCAGGCAGCCTGAATGAAAACCGTGGTTGGGCAATGCAAGTCATAGCCTGTATAAAGGACAGCCTTCTCGCCATTTTGCCTGGGAAAATCGGCTTGTTTGATGATACCTTTGAACCGCGGGCATTTGGCGATAACTTCCAGAAAGCAGGCACTGCAACCATATTGATAGAAGGTGGCAGTATAATCGGTGACCGGAAATGCCAGGAGGTCCGCAAGATGGTTTTTGCAGCGATTTTAGCGGGTTTAAATGCAATTTTTTCAGCATCTTACCTTCAAAATACCACAGATAATTACCTGAGCATTCCAAAAAACACCAAATCGTTGTTTCATATTCTGATTTGCGATGTTTTATATGGCGGCATACGTACAAGCATTGGCATTAATTACAAACCTGTCCCGACCTCAGGTGGGAACAGCATCGAATGTTTTTACTCAATTGAAGATATTGGTGACCTTAGTACGATGAACGCACATCAAGTGTATCAGGCAGACAAGATGCAAATCTATGGTGACATAGTCTACGATTGCCCTGCAGACTTTGATCTCGTACATGGCACCGAAACTATTTTAAGCTTCAAACAGGGGATTTTGCAATCAAAATAATAATTTAGAACTTTCAAATATTAAATGGCATTAAGCAGAATCTGGTCAGCCTTTATCCTTGTTGCAATATTCGTTGCGTGTATTAAGTGTTTTTTCCTTGGACAATCAGAGATTTTCAATTGGATGATCGTAGGGAAAGCCGACGATCCGGGCAATCCACTCCATGTTGACGGCGTGATTGAGACCTGCTGGACTGCCGTAAATATCTGTTTGAAGCTGATCGGAATCATGGCGCTCTTTATGGGCTTCATGAGCATTGCAGAACGAGCTGGAGGCATTAGGGTACTCTCGAGGATAATCGGTCCCTTCTTCTCCAAGCTTTTCCCGGACGTGCCTAAAGGCCACCCGGCAACGGGCCATATGGTGATGAACTTTTCTGCCAACCTGCTCGGCTTAGATAACGCTGCTACGCCTTTTGGACTTAAAGCTATGGAAAGCCTTCAGGAACTTAATCCAAATAAGGAACGGGCCTCTAATGCACAGATCATGTTTCTTTGCCTGCATGCTTCGGGGTTAACGCTTATTCCGGTCAGTATCATCGCTATTCGGGCTTCCTTAAATGCAGCTAATCCTACGGAGATCTTTATTCCCTGCATGATCGCAACGTTCGTGGCAACCATAGCCGCAATGCTGATCGTGTCTTTCAAGCAGAAAATTAATGTACTTGCTCCTGCAATTCTTCTTTGGGTACTGGGACTATCAAGTGTCATTGCCTTATTGGTACTTTACCTTACTTCCCTCAGTACAGAAGGCCTTCAGTCTTTTTCGGGAATACTCAGTAACGGTCTGTTGTTGTTCATCTTCTTCATCATTGTTTTGGGAGCAGTTTACAAAAAGATTGATGTTTTCGATGCGTTTGTAGATGGGGCGAAAGGTGGGTTTGACACAGCAATCCGTATTATCCCTTATCTAGTCGGAATGCTTATCGCTATTAGCCTGCTAAGAACAAGCGGCACTTTTGATGTAGTCATCAACGGAATGAAACAGGTTTGTTTGTTTTTTCATGTAGACTCTCGGTTTATAGATGGGATTCCGACGGCGCTGATCAGACCCTTAAGCGGTGGTGGAGCAAGAGGAATGATGATAGACACCATGACTACCCACGGACCCGACTCCTTTGCAGGAAGGCTTTCGAGTATACTGCAGGGTAGCTCAGACACGACCTTCTATGTGATCGCGGTTTACTTTGGTGCAGTAAATGTCAAAGATACCCGTTATGCCATTGGAGCCATGTTACTAGCAGATCTGGTTGGGGTAATCACAGCAATCAGCCTAGCCTACCTGTTTTTCGGGTAAGCAAGCATTAAATGAATAAAAAAAAAATGTTATTTACTCGGCTTGAGTGCCTTTAGCTGGCTAATAACCTTGTCCAGAATACCGGGCTCTATATTCGCGTACTTGGAGAACTTCCAATTCGCATTCCCATCCAGCCATACGCAGAAGGAATGATACCCATCCAGTACAACAGCATAGGTTTCATGAAAATCATCGTGTATTTGCATGCAAAAGCCCGATACAGGCTTTCCTGCTAAATCAAATTGCAGATTTAAATAGTTGCTCAACATAACTTATATCCGGTTAGTTGATACTAAACAAAGCTGTTTGATAAATGTTTAAAATATTTTTTTCTTAAGCGGCGAAGTGGCCGTTTACCACATTGACAAGTTTATCAATGTCAAAGGGTTTTGGGATAAAGCCATTCGGAGGCCCAGGCAATGCACTGTAGTTCTGCAGATTATGGCTCGCAGAAATCATAATAATTGGAATAAGATTAAAATGTGCATCCGCTTTTATTGTTTTACAGATCTCTCGCCCGTCCATGCCGCTCAGCATCACGTCCAATAATATCAGATCAGGTCTTATGCTTGTTATAGAATCTATGATATCCTTACCATTCGTTAAAGTTGCAACCTCGTAACCCTCGTCCTCCAGGATGATTCTGATTACATCGAGTATATCATTATCATCATCTACCGCCAGTATTTTTCTCATTTCATTTACCCTCATTTCACTGAGGTCAAGCGATTTGTATGCCAATAATGTCATATAATAGAATAAATTAACATGTTACTAATTTTATTAGCATCTTTATCTCATCAATCTATTCCGAAAAACAACATGAAATACGCCGTTGTAGATATCGAAACAACCGGTGGCTATCCATCCGGAAATGGCATAACTGAAATTTCCATCCACATCATGGAAGGGAATGAGGTCATCCAAACATGGGAATCCCTGATTAACCCTGAGCAATTCATTCCAAACTATATTGAAGCGCTTACGGGTATAAGCAACGAGATGGTGGCAGATGCGCCTGTATTCTCAGAAGTAGCCCCACAAATCTTTGACTTACTGCATGATAAAGTTTTTGTCGCGCATAATGTTAATTTTGACTATGCCTTCATCCGGCATCAGCTTGCTGCATGTGGCTTTACGTTAAACTGTAAAAAATTATGTACGGTAAGACTAAGCCGGAAGTTGTTTCCTGGTTTGGCCTCCTACAGTTTGGGCAAACTGTGCAAGTCACTTGAAATCAATCTGGAAAACCGCCACCGTGCTGGGGGGGATGCTGCAGCTACAGCCATACTCTTCGGGATGCTCCTAACTGCTGACCGCGAGGATCATATTTTACGCTCTTTACAGAAAGCATCCAAGGAGCAGGTACTGCCTCCACATCTCTCCAAAAATTATATTGATAGGCTCCCGGACCAACCAGGGGTATATTATTTTCGTGATCAGAAGGGCAAAATAATTTATATCGGAAAAGCAAAGAATCTTAAAAAGCGCGTCTATTCTCACTTTAGTGGCAACAGCAGCAGCAAGCAACGGCAGGAGTTCCTAAAAAATATACATAATATCGATTACGATATCTGCGGAACCGAGTTGATGGCGTTTATTCTGGAGGCTACACAGATTAAAAAGTTTTGGCCTGAAAATAATCGTGCACTGAAGCGCTTTGAACAAAAGTATGCCTTGTATGAGTATATGGATCAGAATGGTTACATAAGGCTTGGTATTGACAAGTACAAAAAGCAATGTCCTTCCTTATATAGTTTCAACAGCCTATTAGATGGACATAATCTACTCAGAACTTTGATAAAGGATTTTCAATTGTGCGAGAAGCTATGTTCTGTCCAGCGAAATCGTACCGCCTGTACTGGTCATGAGCAAGGGAACTGTAACGGTGCATGTATTGGTGAAGAAAGCCCCTCTACATATAATCAGCGAGTTCAGGAGGCTATAAAGCATCTTACGGCCATGCTTCCCTCCTTTGTCATGATTGATCAAGGTCGCAACGCAGATGAGCAAAGTTGCCTGTGGATTGAAAAAGGCAAGTTTTACGGTATGGGCTACGTTTCTCACCACACGGATGTAAATGACTTTGATTTGCTGAAGTCTGCTTTGGATCCTTATCCATCTAACGATTATATTGTGAATCTGATCCTCTCCTATGCCGAAAGCCACCCCAATAAACGAATAATGCTAAATTTTGAGCCTGCAAATCAATAAAATAGCGGATATTTTCGTTTTAGATTTGCTGAAGTACAAACGAACTTCTATCTTTGGCGCTCCAAGCGGATAGGCACCCATAGCTCAGCTGGATAGAGCAACGGTTTTCTAAACCGTCGGTCACAGGTTCGAATCCTGTTGGGTGTACGAATACTTAGTTAGAACCCCTGCAATTTAGTTTGCAGGGGTTTCTTTTTACCTTTTAAATCAAACCGCTACCAGACCGGAGCCAACTCTCCCAATCGTTCACCAGGTATGTATAGCCTATTTCTTCATTGTACCTGCTTCTCACAATCTTCCAATCCAGCTTTTCAGGAATGAATTCCGGGACTGCTAGGCCCTGCATCTCCGCTGCTAGTGTATAGAATGCTGTCCTTGATGGATGATCAGGGCCAACTGCATTCAGACATCTTGGGAGCTGCTCCATGTGCAGCAAACGTTTTGTAACACCGATACAATCATCAAGATGGATAAGATTAACTGGAGCTAAGCCATTCGCTATACTTTTTTTTCCGGCAAAAAACCTTCCTGGGTGCCGCCCTGGGCCAACAAGTCCGCCGAAGCGTAATGCAGTTGACCGGCCGTCGGGCAATTGCTGTAATAAAGACTCCATTTGTAGCAAAATTTCTCCAGAGCCAGTCTCTGGATCACAGCTTGAACTTTCATCCACAGACTGCCTGGTATCTCCAAAAACACTTGTGGAACTTATGAGGATCGTCTTCTTTATGTTCTTAGACAGAATAATTTCAATTACCTGTTTTAGGCCGTCAATGTAGTTTGGATTCGCAACCAGCCTCACGTTAGAAGCGATGACTAAAGCATCACAGTCCCAGAAATCCGCCGCAGGGTCGAGTGGTTCAGGGCCACCGAGTTTGATTACGCTAGCTTGTATGCCAGCCTTATGAAGTGCTTCAAACTTTTGTTCAGTGGTTACCGAACCATGAACTTCATGCCCATCTTCTAACAACGACTTACCTAAGGCACTGCCAAACCAACCATAGCCGAGAATACTAATTTTCATCTAATCTAATTTGCTATGCCTTTAGAAATATACAACCCGGTCACCATCCCCCATGATCACTTTAGCAGCCAAATCTAGGAAAATACCATGTACCAGCAGCCCCTCAATGTTGTTTAAGGATGTCGACAAACTTTCTGGGTCCTCGATCAAGCCAAAATCAGCATCAATGATGTAATTCCCATTGTCAGTAATATACAAATGCCCGCTTTTTTTCCGCAGCACCGGACTTCCATGCAGTAGCTTTACTTCTTTCATGACATGATTCACCGCGAGCGGAACAACCTCTATCGGAACGGTAAAAGCACCCAACTGGTCAACCAGCTTTGATGAATCTGCAATAATGATCTCCAGTTTAGTCATTGAAGCCACAATTTTCTCCCGGAACAGCGCTCCGCCCCCACCTTTGATGAGCTTGAGATCTGTGGTGAATTCATCAGCCCCATCAATGGTGATATCGATGGAGTGTACTTCATCAAAGCCCAGCAGTGGTATGCCAAGACTATCTGCAAGGCTGGCGGTGTTTTCAGATGTTGCAACAGCTTCAATCTGCAGACCCTGCCTTACAAGTTCTGCGATCTGCTGAATGGCATAATACGCTGAAGAACCTGTACCTAAGCCTACAATGCTTCCGGGTTGCACAAACTTAACCGCCTCGAGTGCTGCTATTCTTTTTTCCTTTTCTTTGTCAGATAATTGCTGTTCCAAGTTGTACGGGTTTAATTATAAAATACCAAGATTGTGCCACATCTAAAATGGCCTTTAGGTTTTATATCTTTGAAGCCTCTTTATTAATTTTGTGCAATAAATTATCCAGCTCGCTGGTACATTTCTGCATTCGTTCTATGATCTGGGCACTTTCAACGCTGTCTGTACTTGTTTTTAGCAGTTCAACAAGTGAAATGATAGAAGCCACGGGTTTTCTGATTTCATGAGAATTTAACCAGGATACCTTCTTGAGCTGTTCATTCTGCCGGATGATCTCTGCTTCCCTTTCTTTCCGATCAGTGATGTCTGTGAAGTATACGGCAATACCATCTTGAGTTGGATAGCAGGCAACGTGCAACCATTTCTTCAACTTCCCATAGTAAGCCTCAATCTTTGTTGGCAACCTTTCCTCCATTGCACGAGTGCCTGCCTGAAAGATCACCGATTCCTGCGCATCGGGAAAAACACTCTTTACACTTTTACCAATCACTTCAGCTGTTGTACCGGTCCTTTCATAAAAATTGCTGTTTGCACTGGTGATTTCCCATTCCCGGTTTACAGTGAAATAGCTGTCTGATATACTGCTTAATGTACTTTCAAGATTGATCTGGCTTCTTACAAGATCCTGTTCGAACACCACGTTTTCAGTAATATCGATTACAAACACCATTATTGCTGGTTTTTCGTCCAATATGGTGAGCAGGGAACTGATGTTCACATAGATCTGTTCACCATTCTTTTTCAGGTGACTCCATTTCCCGAATTCATAACCCGCATCATTAGACTTCGAAAAGAAATGCTTCACTGCCGAAATCTCCTGATCCTGATGAATGTCGAATATGGTCATGTCTAGAAACTCCTTCCTACTATAGCCATAATAGAAACAAGCAGCGTCATTCACCGAAATGAACTTAAATGACTCCGGTTCGAGAAACCATATTGGATAGGGATTGGAAAGGTACATATTCCTGTACTGCCTTTCACTGCTGACAAGGTTATGCTCGAACTTGGAGATCAGCATACCTAAAAGTAAGGCGGTTACAAAGACATAAGTGATGCCTTTGGCAGAGTTCAACAGGGTAAACAGGTGACCCTCTGCATTCAGCTCCATTGACGTTAGTACGCGATCACTTGCTAAAATCCATGCTATTCCGAAGATCATGTAAATAATCGGAATAGCAAAGCGTCCGCTTTTTAGTTTAAAGAATGATTGCATAATCTGGGTCAGGCTAGCAGCAGTTCCGCTGAAGAAATATGTACTTAAATATAAGAATTACAACGCATTTGCTTACGTCTATAAACAAAAAAGGCCCGCAGTTGCGGGCCTTTTCCTATTAAAAGCAGATTACTTATCGCTATTTTTTTTCTCAGTTACTTCAGTACGAATCTCTTGCGCCAGGTTTTTCAATTCCTGCATTGCTTTACGTACACGTGTACCAGCAGCGCCGTTACCTGAGTTATAAAATTTGTCCGCGTCAGCTTCAACTCCGGCAACAAGTTCTTTTAATTTTGAAAATTTTTCCATGCTCTTTTGAAATTAGTTATTTGATTATGTTTTAAAGTTAATAATTATTGGATTTCCTGCAAATCAATTATTCATCAATTGAAGGTTTTTACAACGCCTTTTGGATATTAAAACCATTTACTACTGATTTTGTTAAGTTCCTAAAGTAATAATTTTAACTAGAAAAGCTTAATCCTATGGTAACCAACGATAAAAATCCAAAAGAAAATGCACCCGGTGGAGAGAACTATGACATCAACCACCCACAGAACCTTACCACCCCAGACTACAACAGTACCACAGAACACCGCGATACTGATGACCTTCCGGGCGTCGAAAACCTTAACCAATCCAACAATGGCGATCAACCAATGCCTGACAATGATGGATCTCTAACTGGCACCCCATCTAAAACGGATCTCGGAAATTCTCAGAAGCCCGAAGAAGATAAAGCTGATGATGGCTTAATCGCCACTTAAGCCAGGGACTTCAAGCTTGTCCCACCTGCAAAAACGCTCAATTCATGTATAATACCACATTTAAGCGCAAAGTTACTCCGCTGATGACCCACAGGAAAGTCAAAACAAACCGGGAAGGAATACCCCTTCACTTTTTCCAAAACAATATCATAGATTGTTCTACCAAAAGCTTCTCCTGGGTCATCAGCTTTAGTTTTGATGTTGCCAATGATCAATCCTTTAAGTCCGTCAAGCATTCCGGAGCGCTTTAGGTTCCAGAACATTCTATCCACCCTATAGAGGTATTCGCTCGTATCTTCTAAAAACAAGATCTTTCCTCGGGTCTGTAATGCAGATTTGCTCCCCGACAAGGTTTCGAGAATACTTAGATTACCACCCACCAACTGACCACGCGCAGTACCCATCCTATTATATGGTAGATAATCGGCGCGATAATTCATCTGCCTTCCCATCAGTGCATCTTTTATAGATAAGATTGTCTCAATTTGTATCGGTTCAGCCTGCTCCCATACATCAGGGAAGCTGTTACACATCTTGGAATGGATAGAGGGCATGTTCAAGAGCCTGTTCAGATGACTATGGATCACGGTGACATCACTGAATCCAATAATCCATTTAGGTCTTTTTCAAAGAATCGCGAAATTCAAGTCATCGATGATCCGGACCATGCCATAGCCGCCTCTTGCACACATCACAGCATGAATCCCGGGATCATCAAACATCGACTGCAAGTCAATCCTTCGCTCTTCATCAGTACCTCCAAAGCTGAAATCCCGTTTCCCAATGGTACTACCTACGAGCACCTTAAAGCCCCATTGCTCCATCAGCAATTTTGCAGGTTGAATCGCCTCCAGGCTGATGTATCCGGCTGGACTGGTGATTCCGATAGCATCCCCAGGCTTCAGATAAGGGGGAATGATATGCTTTCCAGCACTATTCTCAGATTCAGCAGAAAGCCCTTGGACGGAAGAGCCGGCTGTCAATACACTTATGGCAGAAAGAAATGTTTTCCTGTCCATCATTATAATCTCAAATTCATGGCTGACAAGAGCTTAGAGGACATCCTTTAACACGGCCCAGACATTGTCCGCGAGGATCTTGTGCCCTTCTACCGTTGGGTGTATGCCATCACCCTGGTTCAATTCAGGGACACCACCGACGCCTTCGAGTAGAAAAGGAATAAAGGCAGCGTTATTCTTTTTAGCCAGCTTTGGGAATATCTCTTTAAAAGCATCCGCATATTTAGCCCCCATACTCGGCGGAACCATCATACCAGTGATGACAAGCTTCGTTTCCGGGAACTTGGCATGCACCTGATCAATTATAGACTGTAGGTTTTTTTCGGTCTCCTTTACATCCAGACCTCTGAGGCCATCATTTGCACCAAGTTCAAGTACGAAAACATCCATTTGCTGTTTTAGCAACCAATCAATCCGGTTTTTACCGCCAGCCGAAGTCTCGCCGCTCAGACCAGCACTCACCACTTTGTATGGCAGGTTCAAAGAATCTATTTTTTGCTCAATCAGGTAAGGAAAAGCAGCTTCAGGGTCTTCCAAGCCATAACCTGCCGTAAGACTATCCCCAAAAAATAAAACCGTCTTTCTTTTTTCCTCCTGTTTTTTTTCTACTTTAACAGCTTGCGAATCAGCGGTGTTGTTATTACTATTTCCACATGCAACGAGAAAAGTCAGCAACAGGAACCATAGTCTTGAAAATCTGTGTAGTGTCATGATCGCAAAGTAACTGGAAATACCAAAACATATCCAATAGATTTAGGTTTTAAATTTTAAAATTATTAAACGATCTGTGACTGAAATCTTAAGCGTACGCAATCTTAGCAAGAACTACCCTGCTCAGGGCAAATCATTAGGTGTATTAAAAGACATAAACTTCGAAATCCAACAAGGTTCTACCGTCTCCATAGTTGGTCCTTCCGGTAGTGGAAAGACGACATTATTGGGACTTTGTGCGGGACTAGATCGCGCAAGCAGCGGATCCGTGATCCTGAATGGAATAGAGCTGGATCACTTAAACGAAGATGAACGTGCCCGGGTAAGAAACCAGCATGTGGGCTTTATATTTCAAAACTTTCAGCTGCTACCTACGCTTACCGCACTGGAAAACGTTATGGTACCACTTGAGCTAAGAGGCGAAAAGAATGTCAGTGATAGGGCTTTAAGTCTGCTAGATAAAGTAGGACTTGCAAACAGAGGTCATCATTACCCATCACAACTATCCGGGGGCGAGCAGCAAAGAGTTTCCCTGGCAAGAGCATTTTCAAACAGTCCAAAAATCCTGTTCGCCGATGAACCTACCGGTAACCTGGATACGGAAACTGGCCAGAAGGTAGAAAAGCTCCTTTTCGAATTAAATAGAGATGCAGGTACCACGCTAATTCTGGTCACCCATGATCTTGAACTGGCTTCAAAAACAAGCAGGATTATACGATTAAAAGGTGGAACCATATTAAATGACGGCTTATAGCTATGGAAAATAACACCATTAACTTTCCCTGGCTGCTGAAGATGGCATGGCGGGATAGCCGTAAAAACAAAGCGCGTTTGTTTCTTTTCATCTCCTCGATGGTGCTTGGAATTGCGGCCCTGGTAGCCATTTATGCTATTGGCGACAACCTGACCCAGGATATTGACCGCCAGGCTGCGACGCTGATTGGCGCAGACTTAGATGTAAGAACTAACAAGTCGCCGGATGCAGCAGCTCGTAAGTTTACCGACTCACTCAAAAAGCAGGCAGTTTCTTATAGCGAAGAGCAGAGCTTTCCATCAATGATCCTGTTTCTAAAAGGCGGCGGCACCAGGCTTGTACAGATCCGGGCACTAAGTGGCGATTTCCCCTTTTATGGAGAGATAGAAACCACACCGCAAACTGCAGCAAAAAGCTTCCGTGGTCAACAGGATGTTCTGGTAGATAAAACATTGATGCTGCAATACAAAGCCAGCGTTGGTGATTCCGTGCAGATCGGCAAAGTAAACTTCCGGATTGCAGGTATTTTAAACCAGGCACCCGGACAAACAGGTTTTTCCAGCACCATTGCCCCTTCGGTATTCATGCCGATGAAATACTTAAAGGCAACGAACCTTGCACAAAAAGGTAGCAGGATAAACTATAACTTTTACTATAAGTTCCAGCAAGGACATGATGTCGAGAAAATGGTTACCCAGCTTACACCTGCTTTTGAAAAGCATGATCTCGACCAGGATACCATTAAATCCAAAAAGGAAAGCACCGGTAAGTCCTTTTCTGATGTCACCAAGTTTCTCTCCCTTGTAGGTTTTATTGCCCTGCTACTTGGTTGTATTGGCGTAGCAAGTGCCGTCCACATCTATGTTAAAGAAAAGATGCAAAGCATTGCGATTCTAAGGTGTATGGGGCTAAGTTCCAGACATGCCTTTTTGATATTCCTCATCCAGATCACGGCTATCGGGTTTATTGGCGCAGTAGCCGGAGCCATATTAGGGTCGATCATTCAACAGGTACTACCTGCGGTTTTCAAAGATTTTCTGCCTTTGGAGTTACAAGTAACCATATCCTGGAAAGCCATTCTTCAAGGCATTCTACTGGGTGTAATCATTTCGATACTGTTTTCATTGTTACCGCTGATATCCATCCGGAAGGTATCTCCTTTAAACACCATCAGAGTATCAGATCAACCGGAAGAAACCGGGAATGATCCTTGGCGCTGGTTCGTTTACTTGTTGATATTTGGATTTATCACCTGTTTTGCAAGGCTACAGCTTGATCGCTGGCGGGATACACTGGTATTCTCTGCGAGTATTGTTATAGGCTTTATTGTACTTTATGCAGTAGCAGCATTGAGCATCTGGCTAATAAGAAGGTTCTTCCCCTCGTCCTGGAGCTACATTTGGCGACAGGGTTTATCCAACCTGTACCGACCAAATAACCAAACCACAATCCTGGTATTATCAATAGGACTTGGAACAGCTTTCATATGTACCTTATTCTTTGTACAATCCATTCTATTAGACCGTATCACCCTTTCCACGAGTGAAAACCAGCCAAATATGGTGATCTTTGATATTCAGTCTAAGCAACGCGAAGCTTTAACGGCGCTGACGAAGGCTGAAGGTCTACCCCTGATCCAGGAAGTGCCGATCGTCACCATGCGCTTGCAGGAGATAAATGGCGTAAATGCGGTTGAAAACAAGAATGATTCCACGAGAAAATACTCCAACCGGGCTTATAATAGAGAGCTACGCGTTACCTTCCGTGATAGCCTTACTTCTACGGAAAGCCTGATTGAAGGCAAATGGCAGGGCCAGGTTCAGGGACAGGATACCGCTCGCATTTCACTGGAGCAAGGTTATGCCAGATCTTCGCACCTCAGCATCGGCGACCGCTTGTTATTTAATGTGCAGGGCGTGATGGTGCCAGCCATTGTTGGTAGCATTCGAGAAGTCGATTGGAATCGTGTTCAAACGAACTTCAGACTGGTCTTTCCGAAGGGCGTAATTGATGATGCCCCGCAGTTTCACGTGCTGGTAACCCGCGTTCCTGATGCAGCAGCTTCTGCAGCATTTCAGCAAAAAGTAGTATCCAAATATCCAAATGTATCCATTATAGATCTAGCACTGATCTTAACCGTGTTGGATGAAATTTTAAATAAGATTGGCTTTGTGATCCGCTTTATGGCTGCCTTTAGCATCATAACCGGCTTGATTGTACTGATATCCTCTGTATTGATCAGTAAATATCAGCGTATGCAGGAAAGTGTACTGCTCAGAACAATTGGTGCAAGCAGTGTACAGGTCTTTATGATTACGGCACTGGAATACTTTTTTCTCGGCGCCATCGCTGCTTTTACTGGTATAATGCTCGCTTTAATCGGGAACTGGGCGCTGGCAAGATTTAGCTTTGAGGTGCCTTTTTCACCAGACTGGCTAACGGTACTGGGCATATTCTTTAGTATTTCGCTTTTAACGACCATTATTGGGGTGTTAAATAGCAGATCTGCGTTGAACAGACCTCCACTCGAGATATTAAGACGAAACGCGTAATTGCGGTGTTATAGCGAAGCTTTGATATAATGAAAATGCCCCGCGATGACGAAGATTGATTATGGATACAGAAGTACAAGTGGTCTCGGCATTTTATGTCGTTACATTTGTACTTCTTAGATTGTATTCTTTAATTAATGCTTCAGCTGGAATCTTTAACAACTCACTAAACTTTCTGATCATAGTAAGCGATAGTGATTGTTTGTAGTTTAGTACTTTGCTAACAGTACCTTTGTCTCCGTATTCACGTGCAAGATCAGCAGACTTATATCCAAAGTCCTCCATTCTAATCTTAATAAGCTCTATTGGATCTATGTCTGGGGCATTCCAAAGCTTATTCTCATATTCTGAAATAAGATGCACTAATAATAGCTTTTCTTTATGTTCATCTGAGCCAATTGCTGCGCGCTTTATTTCTTCGTATCTGGCAGTACATTTATTGTACTCATCTTCAGATTCGATCAAAAACCATGTAGGTTTGTTCATAACTTTGGTATCTTTTAACTATTTCTACTTAAATGGTAGATGCGTCAATTTCATCATATTCAGCATGGGTTCCAATGAACCTTATCTCAACCGTCCCGTCGACATAGTCCACCTCGACGATTAAGCGGTATTTATTACCAAGTATCTTGAAACGTGCTCGATTTCCCTTTATTGTCTTTGCATTAGGAAAACTTTTTATGATATCAGCGCTTTGCCTCCATTCAGCAGCATGGGTAATAACTTTCCAAACAGCTAAACTCTTAGCTGAATCTGCGTGTTTTGTCGAATAATCGACAAGTTTCTTTAAGTAGATAATTACCATTTCGTGGTTCTGTGAATTTAAATTGGGTGATAGCCATAACGTGAAGGTTTATCTGTTAAAGGTTTTTGTTGATTTTGCTGGGTTGTAGGTTTAGTACCTTCTGTTTCGTAATTGTATAGTTTAGTACATAGTTTGTTCCCTATACAAATATAATAATAGTTGGCAAACAACCAACCAATCAGATAAAAAGAATTATCCTGGACTGGGATCTTGATAAAAGGGACGCGTAGATGGAAAGGCCTGGATTAGATTATCAAATAAGCTATACCTAGCATCTACTGCCCCCAAGAATTCTGCTTAATTTTCAAGGCATTAAAAAGCCCGCTTAACATTTGTTAAGCGGGCTTTTGCTTTTTTAGAGCGGAGAGGGCGGGATTCGAACCCGCGGTACCGTTGCCAGTACGACAGTTTAGCAAACTGTTCCTTTCGGCCACTCAGGCACCTCTCCAATCGTCTTCGCTGTATTCTGAAGAGGTTGCAAATATAGTAATTCAAACATGTTTGCAAAAAAAAATTACACTGTTTGGGGATAATCTATACGCACATGATAGATGCTCATCAGCATCGTCTTGAATATCAGCTTAATAGTTTCCAGGTCTTTTAGTGTTAAATCGCAATTATCCAGCTGCTTTTGTTCAAGTTTGTAGTCAATGATCCGTTCAACCAGGTCATTTATCCTTTGCGCATCCGGATTTTTCAGACTTCTTGAGGCCGCTTCCACCGAATCTGCCAGCATAAGCACACCAGTTTCTTTAGAAAAAGGGATTGGACCAGGGTATCTAAAAATGTTCTCATCAACAAACTTCTCTGGTGAATTCTTCAAAAAAGACTGGTAAAAGAAATCCACACGTGTATTTCCATGATGCGTTTTAATGAAGTCGATTACGCTTTCCGGTATCTGGTGCTTCCTGGCGATTTCTATGCCTTTATGGACATGTTTAATGATGATCTGAGCACTCTGCTCGTAAGGAAGCTTGTCGTGCGGACTCACGCCTGTATTGTTCTCAATAAAGTATTGAGGATTCTCGATTTTACCAATGTCATGATACAACGCACCCGCACGAACCAGCAAGGCATTACCCCCGATCTTAAAGATCGCTGCCTCGGCAAGATTTGCAACCTGTAAAGAATGCTGGAAGGTTCCCGGCGCCTTAAAGGCAAGCTCCCGGAGTAGTTTGTTATTGGTATTGGTAACTTCAATAAGCGCCACATCCGATGTTATTCCAAACACCCGTTCAAACGCATAGATCACTGGATAAGCAATCAGTGACAACAATACACTCACTACAAAAGGTGCAAAGTTAATCCACTCGATTTCATCAAACGTCCCCTCTCGTAATAAGGCCACGCCAACATAACAGATAAAATAAGCAGAAAGGATAAATAAAGCAGAAAGCAAAAGTTGTTCACGCTTTACCAGATTACGAATACTGTAAATGGCCACCATCCCTGCTGTGGTTTGAAAAAATACAAACTCAAAACTATTTGGAACAAAAAAACCAGCAATCAGAATCACCAGTAAATGCAGGTAAAGCGCCAATCGGGTATCAAAAAGAATCCGGATAATGATGGGTACAATACAGAAGGGAATGTAATATAAACTGGGCAGATCAATTTTAATCGCCCAGGTTAGCGCCAGTAGCATACAGATGATCACCAGCAGAATCAGCGAAAGTTGCCGGTTATCTGCAAAAATGTCCTTACGGAACATGTATAAGAATACCATCAGTAAACTTACAATAAAGCCTACCAGGATGATCTGCCCTAAAAATACCAGCTTGCTATCACCAATGGTCTTGGTTTGCACTTCGTAGGTCTCTTTAAAAGATTGCAGCTTTTGGAATGTCTCATCGTCAACCACGTTTCCGTTTGCTACGATCAACTCTCCTTTCTGTACCATCCCCCGGGTAGTCGACAAGCTGTTAATGGTGTTTGTCTGTACCACAGCTGTCATTTTCTCATCGAACAGAATGTTCGGCTGCAGATGATCCTCCACCAGATTTATCACCAGATCCTTAATCCTGAGGTCTGTAGCTTTAAAGTTGTCCGTAAAATATTGAAGTGCTGTTTGAACAGTAAATACGTCCTGACTACTTACGACTTTAGAAACATTGTTATTCAGTAATGAAAAGTCGTAATATTTAGCGCCTTTCTGGTGTTTTGGCTGTGGCGCAAGAATACCTTTCTGATAAATATACTTTAATAGATTTACTGCACTTTGGCGAACCTGCTCCCGGTCAGTTTCTTCAAAGGTTGCACCACGCCATTTAACCTCAAATTCATTTAAAAACGCATCTTCAACAACATTGATCAGATCAGCATTGTATCTGTAAATCGGCAGCAAGTTTTCCAGCGCATCCCGCTTATCTGTACTTACCTCTGGCTCTGTCTTTAAAATAGCAAAGCTGAATGGGGAGATCAAATCCTTGTTCATCCAAACCTTACCTTTTTCAAACTCATAGCGAAACCTGGGTTGTTTTGGCAAGAAAAAAGCAATAAACATCACCGTAAGGAACATCATAATATATTTGATGTTATACGAGTATTTACGGTACAGGACTTTGTGTGAGTTCTTTTTGATTTTAGCCAAAACGATTGAATTTGATTTATTCAAAATTAACACATTATAATCAATAATGATTTATAATCGTGCAACCAGGCAATAAAGCAAATCCCGCTTTGGCTAATTCAGTTTTGTTGTATGCATTACGATTTTATGCATACCCTATCATCTTTGATGTTATTTTGCCGAAATCTCCAACACCTCGATCAACTCCGGCCCAGCTTCCAATGGATATCCTGATACCTTTGTTCCTTTAATCGTAACAGGCTTTTCTGTATAATCGTTCAGATTTATCTTGCTACTTTTCAAGGCATAAGTCTTAGCTTCTGTTTTGATCTTATGCGTTCCATATTGATAGCTCGTCATTCCTGCTTCTTCAATTGTGCCGGTTAATGTCACCATTTCAGCCGTAGTTTTATTTTTCATTGTACTGCAGCCGGACATACCTACTACAAAAACGGACAATACAAGTAAAAGTGTCTTTTTCATATCGTTTAAACGAGCTGCGTTGCAACAATGCTACAAATGCTAAAAATATTAGTAAGAAGGTCTTGTAATTAGCTTTGTAATGAAGCAAAGGTTCACAAGACCTTGACAAGGGGTTAACAGGGGGTTGACAAGGGGTTGACATGGCCAGTTACCTTGTTAACCCCTTGTCAATGCCAGGTGTACCCCTTGTATACCCCAACAATAAATCAAACCAAACCCTGTGTTGATAACTATTTTAGCATTTAATTATGTTAGCTAAATATTTTAGCATTAATTTTGTTGCAAGTAGTTTATGGAACAGGAGAAGTCGAAGAAGGATGTCATTGCCAAATTGCAAAAGGAAATACTTTTGCTACAAGGTTTTAAGCCAGCATCAGTTGCTGAACAAAGCATTGGATTGGGTGCTATTGAAACTGCTTTCCCCAATGCAGTATTCCCTACTGGGGCCATACACGAGTTTTTGTGCGTTAAACCTGAGTGTACGGCCGCCAGTCAGGGTTTTATTGCTGGCTTATTGAATGTATTGATGAAAAAGGATGGAATATGCCTGTACATCAGCAGATCCAGAAACTTATTTCCTACTGCTTTATATGCCTATGGCGTAGAACCCCATCAGATCATCTTCATAGACCTTGACCGTGAAAGGGATGTCTTATGGGCAATGGAAGAAGCACTTAAATGCAAAGAACTTGCCGCAGTGATCGCTGAAATACGCGACATCAGCTTTGCGCAATCCCGGCGCCTGCAGCTTGCGCTGGAAAAAAGTCAGGTTACCGGCTTTATACTCCGTACTGCTGCAGACCGGATAACCTCAACCGCCTGCGTAGCGCGCTGGCAAATCACACCTGTAGAAAGTGAATCTAAAGATGGCATGCCTGGTCTTGGCTTCCCCCGCTGGCAAGTAGAACTGCTCCGTGTCCGGAATGGTAATCCCGGCACATGGCAAATAGAATGGGCAGCCAGCAAATTTGAAGTAATTCCCGAAGCTGCTCCGCAGGAGCTGCCTAAACGTAAAATTGGATAATCATGAGGCGTTATTTATCCATATGGTTCCGGTATCTGCTTACCGACTGGCAAACCATCCGAAGACCGGATCTGGCGGGTAAACCTTTTGCCTTTGCCGTACCTGAACGCGGAAGAAAGATCATTAGCGCCATCAATCCGGCAGCGGAAGCTGAAGGTGTTCTTACAGGAATGAATGTGGCGGATGCAAAAGCCATCTTCCCGGGCCTGGAGATCATTGATGCTAAACCTGGCCGGGAAGCAAAACTGCTGAAAGGCTTAGGCGAATGGTGCATCCGCTATGCGCCTATTGTTGCGGCCGACCAGCCCGATGGCTTAATCCTAGACATCACCGGCTGTGCACATCTCTGGGCTGGGGAAGCAGCGTACCTTAAAGAGATTGTTACCCGATTGGAAAGTAAGGGCTATTATGCAAAGGCTGCTATTGCAGACACCATCGGTACGGCATGGGCTATTGCACGTTTTGGAAGAACGAAGCCCATTATTGAAAGTGGAGCAGAAGCTAATGCCTTGCTAAATCTTCCCCCGATAGCGCTCCGGCTGGAAACGCCCGTACTGGAACGGCTGCATAAGTTAGGCTTAACTACAATTCAAAGCTTTATAGGCATGCCACGACAAGCTTTACGCCGCAGATTTGGTGAAGGG
Organism: Pedobacter sp. NEAU-ZC8; assembly: GCF_059278965.1. Taxonomy (NCBI): domain Bacteria; kingdom Pseudomonadati; phylum Bacteroidota; class Sphingobacteriia; order Sphingobacteriales; family Sphingobacteriaceae; genus Pedobacter; species Pedobacter sp. NEAU-ZC8. The sequence goes on along the minus strand of NZ_JCAJXC010000003.1, from coordinate 27,825 downwards.
CTGCTTCAAAGGCTTAGCCAGGCATTGGGTCAGGAAGTTGAGTATATCCAAGCCATACAGCCACCTGAGCCTTTCCAGGAGCGACTGCCTTGCCTCGAACCCATTCGTACCGCTGCCGGAATTGAAGTGGCCATCAGCCGCCTGCTTGACCCTCTTTGTGAACGATTGCAAAAAGAAGGTAAAGGATTGCGCAAAGCGGTATTAAAATGTTTCCGGGTAGATGGAAAGATGGAGCAGGTTTGCATTGGAACCAGCAAAGCTTCCAATCATGCACAACACCTGTATAAGCTTTTCGAACTTCATATCTCCAGCATCAGGCCTGCCTTTGGCATCGAACTTTTCCTGCTCGAGGCTACACAGGTGGAAGATGCACCATTAACGCAAGAAGCATTATGGGCAGGTAAACAAGGGCTCAAAAAACAGGAACTTGCAGAACTGCTGGACCGGCTGGCGGGTAAAGTTGGCGCAAATGCCATTCACCGTTACCTGCCCGCTGAACACTATTGGCCGGAGCGCTCCATTAAGCTGGCTACATCGCTGGAGGAAAGACCTGCAACTAAATGGATCAAAGATCGTCCCCGACCTACCCTGCTGTTAAAACAGCCTGTTTTAATTGAAGTTACCGCCCCCGTACCTGATTATCCGCCCATGTCATTCCGGTATCAGGATAAGGTGCATTATATTGAAAAATCTGACGGCCCGGAACGGATTGAACGGGAATGGTGGGCAGACAAAGGCGAACACCGGGATTATTACCAGGTAGAAGATAAACTTGGGCAACGTTACTGGCTCTTCAGATTGGGGCATTATGGAAGTGATACCCCTTCACAGTGGTTCTTACACGGATTTTTTGCTTAATATTTATGAGCTACTCAGAATTACAGATCACATCGAACTTCAGCTTTCTAAGAGGTGCCTCCCACCCCGAAGAACTGGTGGAACAGGCTGCCGCTTATGGTTATAAAAAGATTGCAATTACCGACCGCAATACCCTTGCGGGGATTGTCCGCGCACATGCTGCAGCAAAGGGCAAAGATATCAGCATCATTCCCGCTTGCCGCCTTGATCTGCTGGACGGCCCTTCCCTGCTGGCTTATCCAACCCATAAAGCCGCATACAGCAGACTTTCTGCCTTACTTTCCACCGGCAATCTCCGCACTGAAAAAGGTTCCTGCCATCTATATAAAAACGACGTGTTTGAACATGCAGCAGGCATCAAGTTTATTGTTATCCCCCCGGATACGCTGAATGAGCAGTTCGACTTTGAACCTGAATTTGAACAGCAGCTCCGGGTTTATAAACAGGTATTGGACAAGGAGCTATATCTTGCTGCAAGTCGTACCTATCAGGGTGATGATCATAAAAAACTGTTCCGGCTTGCCCAGCTTGCTGACAAGTTAAATATCCCTTTGGTTGCAACTAATGATGTACATTACCATGTCCCTGAACGCCGGGAGCTGCAGGATATCCTTACCTGTGTGCGGGAAAAGTGTACCATCCATACGGCAGGCTTCAGGCTGCACCCCAATGCAGAGCGGTACTTGAAGCCTATTGAAGAGATGATCCGTTTGTTTGCTCAATATCCAGCGGCCATAAAATGCAGTGAGGAGATTGCAGCAGCATGTACATTCTCCCTTTCAGAGTTGAAGTACGTGTACCCGGATGAGATTACAACGGAAGGTCGTTCGGCGCAGGAAGAACTTGAGCTGCTTACCTGGGAAGGTGCTAAAGAACGTTTTAAAGACCATGGCGAAATACCTGAACAGATTATCCATGCCATTCATCATGAAATGGAATTTATTAAGGAAATGGATTACGCACCCTATTTTCTTACCGTTCACGATATTGTCCGCTTTGCGAGAAGCAAGGGTATTCTCTGCCAGGGTCGTGGCTCAGCGGCCAATTCCACCGTATGCTACTGTTTGGGTATAACATCTGTAGACCCGACAAAATTTGAACTTCTATTTGAACGTTTCATCTCTTCTGCCAGGAATGAACCGCCTGATATTGATGTTGATTTTGAACACGAGCGCCGGGAGGAGGTTATCCAATACATTTACAACAAATATGGACGTGATCGCGCCGCCATTGTAGCTACCGTTACACAACAACATCAAAAAGGTGCCATCCGTGATGTGGGAAAGGCTATGGGCTTATCTGTAGATACCATCAATCGGCTTTCTGCCGCCATCTGGGAGTTTACAGACGAATGGTTCGAAGAAGCACGCATTCTTGAACAGGGTCTTAACCCTGAGGACCCCCACCTGCGGAAAGTTCTACAACTCACTGCACAGATGATGGGTTTTCCACGACAACTGGGCCAGCACACTGGTGGCTTTGTGATCACCCAGGATAAGCTGAGTGACCTCTGCCCCATCCTGAATGCCCGCATGGAGGATCGTACAAATATTGAATGGAACAAGGATGATATTGATGCACTTGGCTTTTTAAAGATTGATATTTTAGGCTTGGGTATGCTAACCTGCATCAGGAAAGCCTTTGATCTTGCTAAACAGCATTACCAAAAGGACTTTACTTTAGCCAGTATTCCTCAGGATGATAAGAAAGTTTATGAGATGATTAGCCGGGCAGATACCATTGGGGTTTTCCAGATTGAAAGCCGTGCACAACAAACCATGCTCCCGCGGTTAAAACCTGACTGTTTTTACGACCTCGTTATTGAGGTAGCCATCGTACGTCCTGGTCCCATTCAGGGCGACATGGTACATCCTTATCTGCGCAGACGTAATGGAGAAGAACCCGAGGAATACCCTTCAGAGGAGTTAAGGGATATTCTGAGCCGCACGAAAGGTGTTCCACTATTTCAGGAACAAGCCATGAAAATTGCTATTGTTGCTGCAGGATTTACCCCCGCAGAAGCAGATGAATTGCGACGCAGCATGGCAACTTTTAAACTGAAAGGCCTGGTTTCCAAGTTTGAAGAAAAGTTAATCAAAGGCATGACAGACAAGGGTTACTCCATAGAATTTGCTAAACGGATTTTCAAACAGCTGGAAGGTTTTGGAAGTTATGGCTTCCCCGAAAGTCATGCTGCAAGCTTTGCGCTACTGGTTTATATCTCTTCATGGCTTAAATGCTACTATCCGGATGTATTTGCAGCAGCACTACTCAACAGTATGCCTATGGGCTTTTATCAGCCTGCACAGGTGGTTATAGATGCCAGAAATCATCATGTGGAGGTTAGATCTATTGATGTAAATCACTCCCATTGGGATAATACCCTGGAAGAAAAATCAGGTGAATACCGGGCTCTGCGTTTAGGCTTCCGGCAGATCAAAGGCATCCGTGAAGATGAGGCCGCTACCTTAGTGATGGGCCGCAGGGAAGGTTATCAGTCCCTCACGGAATTGAGGGATGCCGGGGTATCACAAGCAACACTGGAAAGACTTGCTGATGCAGACGCATTCCGTTCTTTAGGCATGGACAGAAGAAAGGCACTTTGGGAAGTCTCCGCTTTGCAGGACAGACCTATTGGCTTGTTTGAAGGTCAGGAACATGCAGACAAAGCAGAGGGACAGGTCAGCTTGCCATTTATGAGTACAGCAGAGCATGTGGTACATGATTATGCTACCACTGCGCTATCTCTGAAAGCGCATCCGCTGAGTTTTGTACGTGAGAAGCTCAGCTTGCTTCACATCAGATCTTCTAAAGAGCTGGCTGATGTAAGAGACGGTACATTGGTGAAAGTTGCGGGCTTGGTATTGGTACGGCAACGTCCCGGAACCGCTGGCGGGGTTTGCTTCATCACCATTGAAGATGAAACCGGTTTTTCCAACCTGGTCATTTTCCAGGGCTTATTTGAGAAATACCGCAGGGAAATACTGGGTGCTAAGTTATTGATGGTTGAAGGGAAACTTCAGCGGGAAGGTACCGTAACGCATGTTATTGTACGGCAATGTTTCGATCTGACTAAATTACTTCAAGTAAATAAAGCGCAGGATGCAGATAAACTTCCCCTGCTTACCTTGTCCCGGGCAGATGAGCGAAGCCCTTTCCCTATTAAAAATAAGCGACCCCAGATCAGGCAACATGCAGCGGAAGAACATATACCTAAAGCCAGGAACTTCAAATAGTTTGCTTCAACAAAGCGAGCCAATCGCGAAATAAGCTCGAGCCTGATGGAAAGCCCTGCTCAGACCAGGCTTGTCTCCACTAACTAGCAGTTCTTGTACTTGTCATTCAGGCCTTGTCCATTCAAGATCATGGGTATAATCTTCTGCAGCCTTGCTTGTCGCGTTTCTATGCGTTTGGCCGTAGACAGGTATTCGATATAGTCTTTCTGTTTATAGGGACTGAGCTTTTCAAAAGCGTCCCGCAAAGCATCATCCTGCTCCAAATGCTGTAGCAGCAGGTCAGGGACTGCTGGCGGAGGTAGCTTTTCTGGTTTATAAATTTTACCTTCCTCAACAAGCTGCATGGCTTCCTGCACATAGGCTAAAATCAAGGATTCATTGATGTCGGCTTTAGCATAAAACCGCCACTGTCTTAGAGCCTTTGTCTTGCCTTCCTGAGAATTATACAAGACTTCTTGTTCGTCTTTCAGAAACACGCCATTGTAAAACCATAAGGTAAAGAATTCCTTGAATCCAGCAACACCCACTACATTCTTCCCCTTATGGGTAAAAACATCTGTACCCCACTTAATGGTGCCGGTTAACCCCGCTTTTGAAATAATCGCAACCAGTAGATCCAGTTCTTCTTTCCACTTATTTATTTTGTCCATACTGTAGCACTTTTACGGTAACCATTAATTGCCCAACATGTCTCATCGTATGTTCGGCCCCATGCACCAGCAGGCCAATTACCGTTGATGGTAGGCCAGCACGACCTACGCCGCGGTATGCTGGGAGGATATCTTCAGGTGTGGATTGCAGCTGTTCCATGGCCACATCAACCTGCTTGTTAAACCTGTCTACAAGTGCAGCAACAGTCAGGCCTTCAGGGATGTCTTTACCTTCTGCGTCCAGCTGTTCAAATTGAAAGGCATTTAATTTCTCCCCTCTGGCGTAAGTAAATACCCGGTCGAGTACACCACTTAGATGTTGTAGGTGGAATCCTGGAGAGGCTAGTCCTGCGGGTCGCTCCCACAGCAATGATGTTGGAAAACCTTCCATATAGCGGTAAACTTCTTCCCGTGCCTGCAAGAGCGCATGCCCTACAGGTTGCAGCATTGGTATTATGTTAGGTAATGGTCCACGTTGCCATACCTCTAGTTCTTCAGCCATAATAGTTTTTTAAATTTCAATTAATGAGATAAACCAGGTACAACTAACAATATGAACTCAGCGTGCCCCTGCTTAGATCAAATTTAAGCACTAAACGATACAAAAAAGCCTGCATCAATGATACAGGCTCTTCAATATGATAAAATCAGCTTAGGCAATCTCTTCGGCTGTTGAACCAGGATTTGCCTTTGTGCCTTTCTTGTCTAATAGTTGATCAATACGTTTAACAACATCATCAACGTCAAATGGCTTACTAATGTAATCGTCAGCACTTGCTTGCGTACTCAGCTGCTTGCTTCTTGGATTTGCAGACATTACAATCACAGGAATATGTTTAGTAAAGATGTCGTTCTTAAGATCAGTACAAATCTCAATACCGTTACCATCCGGAAGCATAACATCAACTAGAAAAAGATCTGGTAAAGAATCTTTCAACTTACTTTTTAACTCACTGAATGAAGAAGATAATTGTAACTCATATCCTTCATCCTTTAACAAATATTCTATAACATCTCTGATGTCACTGTCATCCTCAAGTACATGTATTCTTCTGATCATATTCGAAATTAACATTTTTATTTTTTGTACACAACTATTTTGCCACAAATCAGGAAAGCCCAACTTAAAGTAACCAGCCCTTATTTAAAGTTAAGCAAAATTAAAATGAAGCACTGAAATTCAGGCCGATACGATTTTGCTGGTAAGCTGGCAGAATCGTATAAGAAGAACTACTTTTCCCTTTAAAGAGCTTTTTAACCTCTGGGTACAACAGGTATGCTGCCTTTGTAGACAAAATGCCGAAACCTGCTCCAGCCACCACATCTCCGAACCAATGCTTGTTATTCCGGAGCCTTAACACCCCGGTGGCAGCAGCCACGGTATACCCCGCATACCCGTACCAGGGCGAAACATCCCGATACTCCTGCCGCAAAAATTCCGCAGATGCGAAGGCTGTGCTCGAGTGCCCCGAAGGAAAGGAATGCTCATCCGACCCATCCGGTCGCATATGCTTCGTGAGCTGCTTGGTCGTCTTTACAGACACGCCCATAATAACGTTGCTGAGCAAGTATATTCCAGAAGCATCAACCAGGTTGTTCTTGCCTTTAATCCCTGCGAAGTTGAGCCCGTACACAAATGCGGCTGGCGTATACCGGAGAATATCGTCTGCGAGCTCCGAAGGATTCGGATTGTTACTATTCATGCGACGCTGAATGCTTTGATCAAAACGATTTAGGAAATTGTCGCCTTTAGCCACAATGCCATAGCCGATAAACGCCGCCGGAACAATAAATGGTTTAATCCCCGACTTTTTCGCTACGTAGCTAGTATCAAGTTCCTGAGCGGAAATACAGAATGGAAAACAAAAAACAAAGATCAACGTGGCTATTTTAGTCATATTTCCTTAAACGTAGAGAATCATCAAGCTATATAATAGCAATACAAAAAACCATGAATAATGTTTCTTAACATACATCAATACAAGATGAAACTTTTTATTCCATATTTGTGACAAATTAAATTCAGATGAAAAAACTATCATTATTATTCGTACTTGTTGCAACTACACTATTCGGTTTCAAAGGTATTCAATCTACTACTTGGTTGGTAGACAAAGCGCACTCAAAATTAGGATTTGAAATTACCCACCTGATGGTTTCAGATGTGGAAGGCTCGTTCAAGAACTTCGACGCAAAAATTACTGCTTCTAAAGAAGATTTCTCCGATGCAGTTGTTGAGCTAAGTGCAGACATCGCTTCCGTAAACACCGACAATGAGAAAAGAGACCAACACCTTACCAGTGAGGACTTCTTTGATGCAGCAAAATACCCGAAATTAACCTTCAAAAGTACTTCTGTGAAGAAAGTAGGTGGCAATAAATATAAAGTTGCTGGTAACTTAACTTTTCATGGTGTAACCAAGCTAGTTACTTTAGATGCGACTTTGAGAGGTGTTATCACTAACCCGCAATCTAAAAAGACTATTGCAGGCTTTAAAGTAAGTGGAACAATCAAAAGATCTGACTTTAACTTCGGCGCAAAATATCCAAATGCCATGTTGAGTGATGAAGTAGTTCTTAACGCTAACACGGAGTTTGTTAAACAATAATAAACAGCATAAACAACAAAAAGGGGATGATATCTAGCATATCATCCCCTTTTTGTTTTAGAGGTACATGTACCTTGTGATCACTTCGAATCGCCTTCCATTTGCCGGATGATATTTCCAACTTCATCTTCGGTCTGCCGAAGTTTCTTCTGGCAATATTCGATCAGAAATGAAGCACGCTTAACCTTCTCAGACAGAACATCTACAGAAACTGCCTCATTTTCTATTTCTCTTGTTATTTCTTCCAGCTCTTTAAAAGCGGATTCGTAAGTCGTGTTTTCCATTATCGCTTTGTGGTTGATGATACAATTGCTTTGACTTCTTCTGTGGCACGTGTAATGGTAATTTCCGCGCCTTCTGGTAATTCATCCTCGTTACGGACGATCTTGCCATTGATCTTGATCATGGCAAAACCCTTGTTTAAAATTTGCACAGGGTCCATTAATCTAATCATGGTTTGATAAAGCAGGAGCTTTGCCTGCTGTTGCTGAATCAGATTCGCGGTATGTGAAGCCAAGCCTCTTTGCAACTGCTGTAGGCTCCGTTCCTTATTCTGCAACAGCATTCCGGGAACAACAAACATGGCGCCGGAAACCCTTGAAAGTGTGCTTTGTAAATGCTGCAGCAAGCCAAGCACATCACTTACAAAATACGACTTAAGCGAGGCAAGTTTCCGTTGCTGGAACTGAAAGGTTTGTTGCGTCTTGATGATGACTCGTTTCTGAGCCTGGATCAGCCGCTCCTCGAAAAGCCGATTATTCGCCAGGATGAACTCTGCCACTTTAGTTGGCGTTTTAAGGGCGGTGTTGGCCATGAGATCAGAAATGGTTTCGTTCTTCTGGTGCCCTATTCCAGTGATAACTGGAATAGGAAACTTTGCGATTGCCCTGCTAAGGTCGTAATTATCGAAAATCAGGAAGTCCGTTTGCGCCCCTCCTCCTCTAATCAGAATGACCGCATCATAGGCCTTCCCGGATTCGTAAATATCTACCATCCTGCTTACTAAACTTCGCGCATTTGCCTCTCCCTGTACCGCAGTAAAGTAGTCATCAATCCGAAACTTATAATTCCATGGATTATGCTCCAAAGTATGTCTGAAATCCTGGTATCCCGCCGAAGTGTCTGAACTCAGTACCGCAAGATGTTGAATCACCGGCCTGAGCACATGGCTCTTGTTCCGCGTGTGATACTGATCTCCAACCTTTTGAATGAACTCGGGATTACGGCTCAACAGCAACTCCAGGGTTGCAAGCCGCATTTTTTCGAACTGTCCCAGAGTAAAGCTGGTATCAATATCAAGCAAATTCAGCTGCAAGCCGAATGCGGGTGTATATTGCACCATTACCAGTACCAGAACATGAACGTTGTTGCTGAACCGTTGACCTGTGCTTCGCTCGAAGTTGGTTATTCTAAGCGCACCTGCACCCCAGGCTCTGCCCGCAATCTTCGCAACAATCCTGGAGGAATGCGCTTCTTTTTCGACGAGTTCGAAGTAATGATAATTGTTGGAGGCCTTATAGGTATGATTGGTCACATCGGCAACTACCCAAAAAGCATGGCTACCGAAAGCATCTTCGATATTCCTTTGAATTTTTGTAGTAAGCTCCGAAAGTTTGATGTGTTTTTCCAATACCTGGCCTCGATTACTGCTTCAATCAAATCTAAATATAATAGATCAGATTGGACATAAGAAAACTAAAAATAATAGCAATATCCGTAAGCGATATTATGCCTGTTGATTAAGCAATTGCCTTCGCGTAACGATCTAGCAACCGCTTTAAGCCAGAATTCGCAATAAGGTAATTGAACAACCAAATTGCAATAATTGCACAGCTAATCCCGGCAATTACATCTAAAAGATAATGGTGACTGGTGTAAATTGCGGTAAACCAAATGCCAAGCATTACGACGGTAAAGAAGGTATTAAACCATCCTAAACGATTTTTAATGCCATAATAGACTACAATTACCGGATAGGAAGAATGTAACGATGGCATCGCAGCAAAGACATTCGAGCTTTTGCTATAAATAGATGCAAAAATCGGTGCGTTAAAAAAAGCATCAAACCGCGCCAAACCGGCTGTATTACCTGGCGTATTGGCGATAAACTCATAACCGTGCTCCTGAATGTACCATGGCGGTGCCGCGGGATACAAATAGTAGATTACAAATCCGATCAGGTTAACCAGCACAAAGCTTAGCGAAAAATAAAGAAACTGCGTCCTGTTTTTAAAGAACAGAAAGGCTGCAAACGCTAATGGAACAGGTATCCACATCAGGTAAAAAAAGCCACTCACCACGTCAACAATGGTTAAGTGATGTAGCTTAAAATACTCGTTTGGTGTAAGTACCACCCCACCGTCCCGGATGCCAAATAAACTTTTCTCCAGATTGTATAACTCTGCCGTACTCACCTCGTGAAAGCGGTAGTTCGGCAAGGCCTTCATATAGTCGAATATAATCCAGTAGACTATAAAGATCGAAAATCCAAGGATGAACTTCCGGGTAAATACCGAGGCGTAGTAACAGACATTGAAGATCATGATCAGGACAACCTGGTCAGACTTAAAGCCAATAAGAAAATAGGAAATTACCAGATAAGCTAGCGAAAGCCCGGTAGTAACTAAAAAGTCTTGAATTGAGTAGAGGGTGTTCCTGCTGGAATAAGTTAGCGACATTATTTCTTAATAAAATTTGACCCGAGGATCTTATCCCAGAAATCAGAACTCACACCATACCCTTTGGTTGAATCTGAGTAATGGTGAAGCATGTGGTGCTTTTTCAGCTTCATCCAGAAAGGACTCTTGAAGCTTGCATGATGCAAAGCATAATGTGTCATATCGTAAATCAGGTATCCAGTGATGAAACCTAGAAAACATGCAAACACAATTTGTTCAGGCAAAAGGTAGTAGAACAAAGCAAAGAATAACGCTGCAAGTGGGATACTTGCCGAAGGCGGCATTACCAATCGTTTTGCGTCATTTGGGTAGTCATGATGTACACCATGGAAAATAAAGTGTATACGTTTGCCGATCTTTGAACTCGGATAGAAATGAAATACATACCGATGGAGTACATATTCTGTGATTGTCCAGACGAACAAACCGAGTAAGGTATATCCAATAAAGGTAAATATGCCCATATTTTGCACGAAGAGCGCCTCCCAAGTTAATATGCCGATTACCGGAATGAACACCACCAGTGGTACCCAAAAGTGGACTTTTGATAAACTTTCTAAAAATCCATTTTTAAACATTCTGACAGATTCAGAAGAATTTGAAACAAAATTCCTTTTCATTTTAATCTATATTTTCAATCTTTCAACAATAGGCGCTTGTGTCTTGGCATTCATGCCGGTAAGTTCCACATATCTGACGTTTGGTAACCAATATGATCCACCCTCAATGCGTACAAATACACGATCTAGCATGATCCTCTTGTTATTAGCATCAATGTAAACGTGATATTTTTTATCCGAAGGAGAACGCTTCAGGTATAAAGGCAGCTTTTTATGAGATACAAATCTTAATTCATATTCGTCATTTCCCAAAGCTTTGGTCTGCAAGCCGTAGGCGAATTTGCGTTGCACGTAACTTAGATCTTCCTTTTGCCCTTTGTCGGCATAACGCAGCCAATAGATATTCACTGGCTTTTCAGGATCTACCTTACCATCCTCTTTCAAATTCAACTCGTAGATAATTGTATTCGTATTTGGATCCCGCTGTAGGTGAAAAAGCTCATGCGCTATGCCTTTCGGCGTAGGGAACTTTAATGGAGATGGATTACTATTATCTGCGGTCTGGGCAGCTGCAGAACCAGCAAACATCCCAGCAAAAGCAATTAACACGATCGCCACAACTTTCGAAAGTGGTGCTTTACTTTCCTGTTTTTCTTGCAGGTCCAAGGCTTTCTTTGCATCCCTAAGCCTGTTTATGGCAGTGATGTTAGTCATGAATGCCATGATTGTAATTGGAATGGTAAAGATCGACATCGTTTCAAAAATCTGGACAGGAAGGCCTGGGATATAGACTTTGTAGTCTCCGCCAATAATAGAGCCCACAACACCACAAAGAATCGCACAGATCCCAATGGTCACTACCCGCTCCGGCCGCTGCATCAAACCACCCTTGCATTCAATGCCGAGTCCTTCAGCCCTTGCCCGGGTATAGCTCACCATCATCGAACCAATCATTGCAATAAAGGCGAACAAAGAACTCAAGAAGTAATGGTGTGAAACCAGATAATAACAGATACCCAGAAAAAGGATCAGTTCACTGTAACGGTCGAGCACCGAGTCGTATAATGCACCGAACCTGGAACTCATATTTCCAAGGCGTGCAACCTGGCCGTCAAGCATGTCGAACAAGCCGGCGAACAACACGAGTGCACCAGCCCAACCAACGAAATCAAGATCTCCACGATTGCTGCGCTCCGCCCCGAACACAAAAATGACCGCTACGCCAATATTTAAGAAAAGGCCGATGGTAGTCACCGCATTCGGTGTTAAACCCATCTTGATTAAGCCCTTAACAAATGGATTTATCACCAGGTAAATTCCCTGTTGTAAGCGATCTCTGGTTGATACTGTTTGCATTATTGTATTTCTTTTAAAAGTCAAATTTAACCATTGCGCGGATACCATATTCGGATACCACTGGGTGATCCAGATAACTGAAACGTTTTACAACATCTACACGGAAAAGTTTAAAAATGTTTCCAATTCCTAAACTGCCTTCCATGTAAGGTTCCCTGTTCAGCGAGTAGGTTGTTTTAACGCCTTCGCTATTTACTGGAAACTGCAGCAATGATGCATCACGATTCGGGTTGTTCTCGTCTCTTAAACCACCATAGATGATTTTAAACGAAGCGATTTCCCGTAATTTCAATTTCTTCAGCAAAGGTACTTTATTAAAAAAGAAACCATTAAAATTATGATCAATATTAAGGCTCGCATACCGGTCACTCACAAACTCCATAAAGTTCATCAAATTGTACGACCTAAGCTGGAAAGCGTAGGTTTGGTTTGCACGGTGAATGGTGAGCAGCGGATACGGCAACTTACCGAATATGTAACCACCCTCAACAATAACATCGGAAAAGCCTAGTTGAGAAAGATAAAACCGCTTCTCTATACTTGCATTGATATTATGATAGCTGTAATCCCCTCCAAGTACGTCATCTAATCCGGCTGCATATCTCAGGTTGTAGATCGGATATTTGTCGATGATCGGTGTACGGTATAACTTTCCTTGATAAAACTTCTCATTAGGCGCATACCGAAGAGAGATACCGATTTCCGAAGTTGTAATATTGTCAATCAGATTCGGCTGGCCATCGAGGAAGTTCGTAAACGCCAATACTCCACCCGGGCGCTGCGTCCACTTTTTAAGTGTCACATTGTATGAAAAGTGGTTTTCATATTCTTTCATGTATTCCAGCCGGTAGAAATCATTATAAAGCAACACGTTGTTCTCTCCCCGTTTAAACGATAACAAAAAGTTATTCTCCTGCACAAATTGTAATTCCTGACCTGGAATTTTAGTATCCCTCTGGAAACTTGCTCGCAAATAATGTTGTGGGAAGGTGTAAACGGACTTATTGTTCAGGGAGTATGTCCCACTTAAGAAATATTTCCACTTTTCATCACGAAGACCATAGGCTGCATAAGTTTCGAAATAATAACGCTTGCTTAAAGCTGTAGTTGTTCGACCCCCAAGGCGTAGCCTTAGCCCTTCCACGTCATTGAAACTATAAAAGGTATTCACTGGACCTACTTCGAATGGTCCAAAGTCTTTGTAGCCTGCAAACAGTAAAGTTACCAGATCCATCGTTTTCTGGAATGACTTCATGTTGTTTAGGGTATCAATATTTTGGTATACTTTCAGGTTAGCTTCAGACAAAGTGTCGGCGCGGCTGGAAGCCCAGAACTCATCTGATTTCTTAGCCGCTTCAGGCGCAACAACAACTGCATCTCCTTGAAAAATCTGCTCGGGCTGTGGAGTGTTAATCTTATATTTTGTATACGCCACAGTACGCTCTCCTGTAAAACCTCCACCCTTGTTCTGATTTATCCCAAAGTCAACAACAAGATTACTCTTCCCAAGGTGATAGCGGTTGTCGGAGTTCTTCTCGAAATTCAACGTCGCTTCCAGTGCACGAACAAAGTTCAAATTGATGTTTTTGTTTACCGTCAGGTAAGCATTTTTAACTGCATACGTGCCATCAAGCGTAACATACATCTTACCTTCAAACAGGAAGTCCGTATTATTCCTTGGAATAAAAGACAACTCTACCAGATTAGGCTGTTGCGTTTTAATGGTATCGGTTATGAAGAACTTGTAAAAAGTTGGAGAGGCATCTGCAATGGGACTTAAAAACTGATTGCTCAATAAGGAAATGTTGTTTGCGTAGATGTCAATATCCGCGTACATGCGCTCGAAATATTGGCTTAGACCCTTGTTGTCAATCAAAGCATTATCAAAATTCACCTGCTTATTGGCGAGTACAATCGTCTTTTTCTTATCCGGATCGCGCTGCAGATAATGCTGCGACAGCTTCTCCTCCATATAGACTGGTAGAATATTCTTACCTCCTATTTTGGTCGAATCCTGCTCTTCAAATAAAAACTGATAATTTCTGAAGATCCGCTTTTTCTTGAACTTTTCAGACAGGTTACTAAGCGAGAACATCATTCGCTCGTATTGTTCAAATTCGATCGCCTTATAGCGCTCGCCCCGGTTAATTGCTTTATTGTCGATAACCTTGCGGATCAACTCCACTGCGGGGTTTTCTTTGTTACGATATCTTGGACGTTTGCCTGCAGTCACAACCACTTCATTCAGGTTGGTGGCTTCTGGCATTAGTTTAACAGAAATCTCCTGACTTTGTGCAGGCGTGATGGTTACGAATTCAGGCTTGTAGCCTACGTAGCTAAATTGTAGGGTATTGTGGGAGGCAGTGCTGCTGATAGTGAAACGTCCATCAGCATCTGTTCTGGTCATAATCGATGTTCCTTTAAATAGGACAGTAACATAAGGCAATGGGTCCTTATCTTTTGCATCAGTTACAATACCCTTGATTACCGTGGTTTGCGCTGAAACATTTATCGCTAAGAAAGATAGTAAGAACGTAAAGACGAAAATTAATCTAATATTTTTCATTTTATATGAATACAAATTTTTTCTGCATCAGGTAATTATAGGGAACACCTATCACACCTGATACAAGGATCTTTGGAAGAACATAATTACTGAGTTGAAAGTAATGCGTGACCAGATAAACCCCTGATGTTGTTAAAACCAGATTACCAAACCATACAATGAAGTATTTGATCGCCTGATTTTGAATTTTCCCCTGTTTAGAATCAAAAACCCAATTCCTTCCAATTAGAAAATTCGCAATTCCCCCTACTGTCGTTCCCGTACCACTCCCCAGTATGACACCAAAGTTAAGCACATGTTTACAGACTATTGTGGTAAGAAAGTCAAGAATTGAAGCGGATAAAGAAGATACCTGTGCTTTTACGAATGTTGCCACGACGATTTAGTTAAACCTGATGAAAATTTGCAATACAATATTGGCATAAATGCCAGCCAGTACATCATCAAACATCACGCCCCAACCACCTGGCAAAGCTTCCATTTTTCTAATAAATAATGGTTTCAGAATATCGAAGAACCGAAAGAGTATCAGCCCGATAAGGATATTTAAGGGTGTTGCAGGAACCCAAAGCAAGGTGATGCACATGCCGGCCACCTCATCGATAACAACCCGGTTATGATCTTTACCCCAAACTGGTTCTACCACACTGCCAGACCAGATCCCCAATGCGATAATCATCACCGTTGTCAAAAACGCTGGCAGAAAGCCTTCAAAGCCCAATGTGGATATACCATACCATACAATAGCGGTCACAACTGCAGCTGCAGTTCCGGCCCCTTTGCCGATATACCCAATACCTAGACTCGTTGCCGATAGTTTATGAAATAACATTTAATTAGTTTATAGCCATTGATGCTCTTTGTACCACTTCATGGTTTCTGCCAGACCTTCCGCTAAATTATACTGCGGTACATACCCAAGTTCCATCCGCGCTTTTTCCACATCACATATCCAGTTCACCGCTGTCAGCTCTGCCAGCTTTTCCTTGTTCAATGCCGGAGTGGCAGTACTTTTGGCATAAAGTGCATCCAGCAAGGAAGCCAGAAGCCGCACCAGGGTCAAGGGTATATGAAACTTAATTGTCTTTTTTGCAAGAAGTGATTTCGCATAATCTGCTAAGGCAAACCGGTCGTAAGCCTGACCATCTGAGATGTTATAGCTTTGCTGCGTTAACGGAGACTCAAGGGCCCTTAAAATTACAGCAGCCAGGTCTTTCACGTAAACAAAACTCAAACGCTGGTCAAAACGACCTATATATGGTTCGAGACCTTTATTTATACTGTTAAAGAGAATAAATATATCCTTCTCTCGTGGGCCATAAACCGCAGTGGGCCTAATCACCAATAGCGGCAAGCCGTCAATCTCCTGGAGGTAGCGCTCTGCCAGAAGTTTGCTGACCCCATAGCTGGTTACCGGTTTTGGAGACTGGTTTGCAGTAATGCGGCCGCTAATATCCTCCAGTGGACCAATAGCAGCAAGGCTGCTCACAAAAACAAACTTTTTAACCTGCGTACCCAGTGATGCTAAAGCCAGGTTCCTGCTGTATTCCGCATTAACTAAATTATAATCATCAAGGCTTTTTGCTTTGGTCGTACCCGAAGCATGAATAATGTAGTCGTAGCCATTTTCAAGGATATCCTTACGCATTGCCTCTACGTCTCCATAGTTCAGATGCGTATAGTTAACATCAAATGCTTTTAGATGATCTACGGAACTGGATCGTCTTACTGCTGCATAAACGTTGTAGCCGCAGGCAAGTGCCTGCTCAATCAAATGATAGCCAACAAATCCGCTTGCACCAGTAATTAATACCTTTTTTTGCATAGACCCTGTATAATGGTATTAATTCAAGATCAGCACTAAATGCTCACTTTTGCCATAGGCACTTCTACCTGTTTAAATGCATCGTAGAGTTTTGCAACAGCCTCTTCAATCTGCTCAAAGGTATGAGTAGCCATTAGCGAAAAACGAATTAATGAAGAGTCAGACGGTACCGCTGGAGAAACAACCGGGTTCACGAATATGCCGTTTTGGTGCAGAATATTGGTGATCTGGAAAGTCTTGTCATTGTCGCGGATATACACCGGAATAATCGGACTGTCGGTTGCACCAATATCAAAACCAGCGTCTAAAAGGAGCTTTTTAGCATAATTGGTATTATCCCAAAGTTTATCGATACGCTCTGGCTCAGACTCGATGATATCTAAAGCTGCAATAACACTGGCAACCGCAGAAGGCGGCATACTAGCGCTAAACATCAGTGAGCGCGCACGGTGTTTGATATATTCAACAGTTTCTTCAGAACCGGCAATGAAGCCACCTAAAGAAGCCAATGACTTACTGAAAGTACCCATGATCAGATCTACCTTATCTACAAGATTGAAGTGAGATGCGGTACCTGAACCATTAAATCCAATTACGCCAAGCGAGTGTGCATCATCCATCATGATGTTTGCACCAAACTCTTCAGCAATTTTAACGATCTCCGGAAGGTTTACAAGATCCCCTTCCATACTGAAGATACCGTCGGCTACGATCAGCTTTGCAGATTCTTCAGGTAGTCTGCTTAGCTTTTTACGAAGATCATCCATGTCGTTATGCGCATATTTGATCGATCGTGAGAAGGAAAGCCTGCTACCATCTATGATAGAAGCATGGTCATATTCATCCAGGATAAGATAATCGTTACGGTCAAGCAGACAGGAGATCACACCCAGGTTAACCTGAAAGCCAGTACTAAAAAGTACCGCCGCCTCTTTACCAACGTAATTTGCCAGTCTTCTTTCCAGCTCCAAATGGATGTCCAGCGTGCCGTTAAGAAATCTGGATCCAGCGCAACCCGTGCCGTATTTATCGATAGCTTGCTTTGCAGCTTCTTTAATCTTCGGGTGATTCGTTAATCCTAAATATGAATTAGACCCAAACATTAAAACTCTTTTGCCATCAATGATCACTTCGGTGTCCTGAGCTGATTCTATTGACCTAAAGTAAGGATATAAACCCCTTTCTTTAATTGCTGTCGCATCTTTGAATGACGCGATTCTATCTTGTAATTTTTTACGCATGCTTGAACCGTATAATACTGCAGTTGGAAAAATATATTTAATAGGCCCGTTAATCAAGATTAAACCCGTCCTGCTTGAAAGCTTCCACTAAATATATTAAAAATATGTTAAATTATGAGGTACAAAAGTAAGGCATTCTCCTACCATTTCGACGTATAATTAATAATTTTTTTGTCAAAAATAGGTTCCGCCTGACTGTAAGTTTTATAACTAAAAGAAAAATCCATTTATTGCTACCTTTATGGATTAATTATTAACATGAAAAAGAGATTATCTTCCGTACTTATACCCCTTATTGCTTTTCTCAGTTTTCTTTTGGGTTCATGCAAAAAAGATGCAAATTTTTCCCGTCCAATCTCGTTTGTTGCGGTGTATAATGCCACGACGAGTCCATTGACTTTTGGAATTGGTGGTGAAGACGAAAATAGCAGTGCCATTCCCGCCGGAGCAGCAAGTCCATACATCGGCGTTTACGAAGGCCAGTGGAACTATCTTGCAACCCTGGCAAGCGATCCACCGGTTACAGCAACAGCGAATGTAAACCTGGTGGGAAATGAGCATCAATCCATTTTTGTATTAAGGTCTGATTCATTAGAATTCTATACACTTAAAGATGATCTCAGCATCAGGAACCCGAACCGGGCATTGGTAAGGTTCATCAACCTCTCTCCAGATGCAGCTGCTTTAACGTTACAGTTAGTGCTGCTAAATACCAGCCCAACATTTGATAATGTAGCCTTCAAAACGCCTACCGCCTATCAGGAATTTGATGAGAAAACCACCTATACCGTGACGCTTAGGAATGGCCTTACTGGAACTGATGTGCTGCCCGAAACTGCCTATACTTTTGAAAGAGGAAAAATGTACACCATCTGGGCAAGTGGAAATCTAGCCGGTACTACACCCGCAGACAGACTTAAGTTGACCTTAACGGAAATGCGATAAGTCCTACCGCCTACCCTGCTTAAGAATAAAGGCGACCAGAATAATGGCGACTGCCAAACCCGAGATACCCGGGAAAAGAATAAATAGATAAAGCAACCCGCTTATGGCTATAACCACTAAAATAAACAGCAGCCCTTTAACGAAGGTCTCCATTTTAAAAGCTGCGATCAACGCAAATACGTAAAACGTAATGGCTAGTAGATTTATGAACATAATGCAAAGATGCTTTATCTATGTTAACTCAATGTTAAGTTTGATCTGAATTTTCATGACCAGGTTTAACAATAACCCTTAAAGACTGGTCTTTCGTCGTGTAAGATACGAACCAGTTGTATAGGGTTTTAACTTTATTTCTGAAATTGATCAAGGATACCAGGTGAACAAATAACCAAGCCATCCATGCAATGAACCCGTTGAAGTGGATCTTTGGCTTAGGCAGATCGGCAACAGCCTTAAATCGTCCAATGATCGCCATAGATCCTTTATCATAATATACAAAAGGTTTAAGCGCTTTTCCCTCTGCTACATTTTTCAAGTTCTTTCCAAGATTAACGCCTTGCTGAATAGCGACTTGAGCAACCTGGGGATGACCATTCGGAAATGCCGGGTCTGTGGTCTGAAGACAGGTATCACCTAAAGCATAGATGTTCTGTGTACCTTGAACCTTGTTATACGCATCAACAAGCATTCTTCTGCCACGTCCATAAGATTCTTTCTCAATACCATCAAATACGCTTGCGGTAACGCCTGCTGCCCAGATTAGCGTCTTGGCCTCAATGGTTTCTCCGGTACTGAATTCAACCACATCATTGTGGAAATCTTTAACCATGCAGTCGAGTTTAATGTTAACACCCATTTGCGTCAGGGTCTCATAAGTATATTTTTGAGATTTTTCGCTCATTGGTGCTAGAACCGACTTTAAGCCGTCAACCAGATAGATTTCGCCATTGCTACCGATGAGTTCCGGGTAATCTTTAGGGATAACCAATTTTTTCATCTCGGCGAACATTCCCGAGATCTCCACGCCGGTTGGTCCACCTCCGGCTACAACAATAGTTGTAAGCTTCTTTCTTATCGCTGGATCCGGTTCACGGGTCGCTTTCTCTAAACGCTCAAGCAAGGTGTTACGCATGTAGATGGCGTCCTGTACGGTCTTCATTGGAATAGAATTCTTTTTTACGTTCTCCATTCCGAAGTAATTCGTTTCGGTACCTGTTGCAAAAACCAAGATATCGTAGTGTAGCTCACCAGTATCAAGAACCAGCTTGTTCTCTGCCTGTACCACCCTGATCACGGTGCCCATCCTGAAATTGAAATTATTGCTCCCGCGAAATAACTTCCTGAAAGGATAACTGATGTTTGAAGTTTCCAGGTATCCCGTTGCCACCTGGTACAGCAGCGGCGGGAAGAAGTTATAGTTATTTTTGTCAACCAGGGTGATCACATAGGAATTATGCTTTGCCAACTCTTTAGCAAGATTCACCCCCGCAAATCCACCTCCAACAATAACTACCCGTTTTAACTCGGTATTAATCATAAGTATTCTATTTTAATATATCTTTATCCAAAATCGAACCATAAAGCCCCTCGCCCCCGCATCAGAATAGGGATGACGACTGCTGTAAATTCAACAGGATTTCCTTAGTCGATTCGAAACTGGTGTGCTGGAAAGCTTTGATGCCTAAATTTTCTGCAATTTTAACAAACATTATCCGGTCGTCAAAATAAACGCACTGCGCTGGCGAAGCTTGTGCAATGCCCATGGCCAGTTTAAAGATCGCCGGATCGGGTTTGCGCAACTTCACCTCACAGGACGAAATGAAGGCATCAAAACACTTGTGGAGCTGAAATTTCTCCACCCGGTAGTCGTTTAATTCCTTGCCTTCATTATTGATCGAGATGATTCTAAAGCCACAATCCTTCTTCCATTCTTTAAGCCAGGCCAGCATATCCGGAAGTTCAACAGACTGGGCATAAATGAATTCCTTAAAGTCCTGCCTAGGAAAATTTCGAGGCTTATGAAAGATCACCGTGTCCAGATAGTCGTCCAAAGTGATATGTCCAATCTCGTAAACGTTGAATATGAAATTATGCAAGGCATTAATTTCATCGTAGTCGAGACCGAACTTTTCGGCAGCTTTTGCCCTGGATTGATGGCCCCAGCCATTCGATAATAAGATACCACCAATGTCGAAAAATAATATTCGTAAATCTTGTTTATCCATAATATGATCGTTTGAATGGGAGCGCATTTTAGCTTTCTACCTATTTCTGCTGCCGCATATAAAACACAGATGTTTTGTAACAGTTTCGAAAATCTTATCAGATTACAATAATGGCGAAAACAGCCTTGCTACTTTCTCGGGAAATTGTTTCAAAATGCTGCGTTGCTGCCACGCTTCAAGATTAATCCGCTCGGCATCAAGCAGATCCTGATAGAACACTTTGCTAAGCTGCTTGCCGATCTGGGTATCATAAATGATGCTATTTACTTCGAAGTTCAGGTCGAAACTCCTATGGTCCATGTTCGCTGTTCCGATCACCGACAGCGAGCCATCAGCGACCAAGGTCTTTGCATGGACAAACCCTTTCTTATACAGGTAAATTTCTACTCCCGCACGCATTAGGTTTTCATAGTACGATCGTGCTGCGAGGTCTACCATCTTCGAGTCTGACTGGTCTGGCACCAGCAACCGCACCTTTATTCCACTAAGTGCAGCTACTGTCAGGGCATCCAGCAAAGTTTCACCGGGAATAAAGTATGGGGTGGTAATCAGAATTTCGCGTTCAGCTATACCGATCGCTTTAACCAGGGAGAACATAATGGTCGGATCATCAGAGTCGGGGCCACTTGCTGCAATCTGGACCAAAGCACCTGGTTTCTCCGGAACATCGCTGTTGAAGAAATCGCGGTCGGGGTCAAGCTCCTGATCAGAACAGAAGTTCCAGTCACATATAAAAAGATATTGCAGGTAATACACGCCTGGGCCGGTTATTTTAATATGGGTATCCCGCCAAAAGTGCTCTCTGGCGGCCCCTGGTTTATTGATATAGCGATCGCTGATGTTGATGCCGCCGGTGTAGCCAACGTTGCCATCTATAACAATGATCTTCCGGTGGTTCCGGTAATTTAGCCGGTTTGCCAGGGCAATAAAAAAGATGCGGTAAAAGGGATAAGCTTTCACGCCTGCTGCCAGAAGCTCCGGCACGATGGTCTTCCGGATTGATCGGCTACCAAAATCATCATAGATAAACCTGACCTCCACCCCTGCTTGGGCACGCTCAATCAGGACATCCTTTATGGCATTTCCGATCTCATCGTCTTCGAAAATATAATATTCGATGTGTATGTGGTTCTTTGCCGCCTTCAGCGCTGCAAGAACAGAAGCAAACTTTTCTTCACCATTCAACAGGATCTCCACCTGATTGTTGGTGCTCAAACTGCTCCAGTTGCTGTTCAACAATAAGGTAAAAAGCTTTTTATATTTCTTCAATTCTGGCCCCACTGTCTGCCAGCTTTCAGCGGAGGTTCGGAAAATGCGCGTTTTAACCGTACGCATCAAAGCTTCATCCTTAAATATTTTTTTACTATACAGCTTACGTTTGCGGTAATTTGTACCAATCACGAAGTAAACAATGATCCCTCCAATTGGCACGAAGATGGTCAGTAATAAGTAAGCTAACGTTTTGCTCGTAGATTCAGTTTCATAAATGATTCGGAGACAAACGGCGGCAATTCCAAGAACGTAAACAATCTCTGCAATTAACAACCAGTTTAGCATGTGTCGGCAATAATATTATGATTACTAATCAAAAGTGTATAAAATCTAAACAGCCGCAAATGCTGTTATTAAGCGTAAAATTCTACATACATTAACTTCAAAAAACGCAAAACAGTTTTCACATCTTATATTAGGCTATGAACCAATTTTATCAGAACTACAAAGGCATCATCTGGCTGCTCAGCGGCATCATAGCCGGAAGCATTGCAGGATTAATCTTCGGGAAGCAGGTGGAGATCCTAAAGCCTGTGGGCGATATATTCCTGAATCTGCTGTTCACTGCGGTAATACCACTGGTGTTTTTCGCGATTGCTTCTGCCATTGCAAGTTTGAGTACTTCGAACAGGCTTAACCGGATGATGGGTGTTATGGCGGCTGTTTTCCTGTCGACAATCATCATTTCCGCACTCCTTACCATTGTAGCCGTTAAAATCTTCCCCTTGCACGAAAACGTGCAACCCATACAATTAACAGAGTCGATTGAAGAGAAACCCTTCGGAGATCAAATTACGACCATGTTTACCACCAGCGAATTTTATGAGCTGCTATCACGGAAAAGTATGCTTGCCATGATCATCTTTTCGGTGCTCATCGGTTTTGCATGTTTGCAGGCCGGCGAAGCAGCAGCATCATTTAAGCGTTTGCTCCTGAGCGGCAATGAGGTATTTAAACAGGTGTTCATAATCATTATGAAGATCGCCCCGGTTGGATTGGGTGCCTATTTCGCCTATCAGGTGGGCGTATTCGGGCCTCAACTCTTCGGCACCTATGCCCGGTCACTGGGCGTATACTATGGCGTTGGTGCCTTTTATTTCGTTGTGTTCTTTAGCCTTTACGCGCTTGTAGCAGGCGGCGCAACTGGTCTCCGCGTATTCTGGAAAAACAACATCGTACCTTCCGCGACTGCTGTCGGTACCTGCAGCAGCATCGCTACCATACCTGCAAACCTCGAAGGTTGCAAGAACATGGGTGTGCCCGACTATATCGCTAATGTTACCATTCCTTTAGGGGCTACCTTACACAAGGACGGATCAAGCATCTCGTCGATCATAAAGATGGCGGTCGTGTTTGCGATGTTTGGGAAAAGCTTTAGCAGCGCTGACATCATTATTCTGGCACTTGGCATGACCATACTGGTCAGCATCGTTGAAGGCGGTATACCAAATGGCGGCTATGTAGGTGAACTTCTTTTCATTTCGGCCTATGGCTTTCCATCTGAGGCCTTGCCAGCGGCTATGATCATCGGAACACTCGTGGACCCCATGGCCACCTTACTAAATGCAACCGGCGACAATGTCTGTGCGATGTTGGTTGCCCGGTTTACTGAAGGCAGGAACTGGATGAAAGCCAGGATCTAAAAACCCAAAGGGCAGCTTCGGATCAACCGCACATCAGACCCACATGAACCGCACATGAACCGCACATCAGCCCCAGCCGTGTGTGTGTTTCATGTGCGGTTCATATGCGGTTGTACTGGTGTTTAGGTGCAAACGTCACGAGAGCTTGTACTTCGAAGCTCCAGGCATCATAAAAGCCGGCCGATTCTAAAATAGCCGGTTGCAGAACGACCCGAAAAGGCAAAAAAAAACAGTCCATATCTACGATATGAACTGTTTTCCAAATTTCTAATAAAGCCTTACAACTTCACAACATTCTTAGCCTCTGGGCCTTTCTTGCCTTCTGCGACTTCAAATTCAACCTGATCACCTTCGGTCAGGCCTCTTGAACCGCCAGCAATAGAGGTAGAGTGTACAAATATATCTTTGCCTGAATTCGCGTCAACGATGAATCCAAACCCCTTGCTTTCGTTAAAAAATTTAATTGTTCCTTGATTTTTCATAGTATTCTAATAGTTGTTGATTTAATTTGATTAAAGCTACATAGCCCAATCGTTTATTCAAAATAATTTATGAATTAACTTTAGGTGAATACTATTTGTTTTAAGAAAATTACAATTTAAAGCACTAAAGTTTGTTTTAGTCGTTCAAGTGCTTCGTCAGGCTCATCACAAAAACCAGGATGAACCTTGGAACATTGTACAACAGTACTCCTTGTCGCTGTAAGCCACCTGAATCTGGATGCTGCATCAAGTTGCCCGATCGGTCCAGCGTTTTTACCACCTGCGCAGATGCGGGCAAAGGCATCTAAGTTTAACCCGAGCTGTTCCAGATCGAGCTCTTTACACAGCGTTCCAATTTTCACCGCATCGATTACATAGCTGCATTTCAGAAACCTACGCTTTGAACAATACAAAATCACGCCTGCATTTATAAATTCTTCACGTTCTACCCTGGGTACAACACGAATAACTGCATACTCAAATAAGTTTTTGTCTTGCATCGTTTGCGGCATTTGTAAATACATCTGAACTGCTTATTCTTCGGAGCAGAAATTCCCGGTATACATTCCGCTGCTGCTCGGCCAAGTCCGGAGCACCATCCGTTTGTAACCACGCATCTGGAATAAGTGAAACGATCTGGTTGATCAGCCTCGGGTTTAACCGCTCGCGAAAATCTTTGTTAACCGCATCAAGTTCAGTAGCACGAGGTAACAGCACATGATCTTTCACCAGGAAAAAGGGTTTTATCGCCTGCTCTTCCCAGTTTTGCATGGAATGATGAAAATATAAGGATGCGCCATGATCAATCAACCAAAGCTCTTTATGCCACATCAGCATATTGGTATTTCTGGCAGTACGGTCCATATTGGTGAGCAAACAGTCGAGCCAGACGATTTCTGAAGCCAGGCGCTCATCTACTACAGTTACGAGCGGGTCGAATGTTATGGCACCAGAAAGATAATGCAGGGCGAGGTTTAAGCCAACACTGGCTTTAAGAAGATCCTGAATTTCCTCATCGGGTTCCGTTCTGCCGAAAGCCTCATCCAAATTGGCAAATACAAGCTCTGGAACACGAAAGCCGAGAGCACGGGCAAGTTCACCCCCAATCAATTCGGCAATTAAAGCTTTGATCCCCTGCCCCGCACCGCGGAACTTTAACACGTATAAAAACTCGTCGTTGGCTTCAGCCAGTGCTGGCATCGAGCCGCCTTCCCGAAGTGGCGTAACATACCGGATCACGTTTACGGTCCTTAGTTGATGTTCTTCATCAATCATATTTCAATTTTCTTAGCCTGCATTTATTATTATGTTTTTCAAAGCTAAATTTAAAATTGCATTTAAAAAGATTGGGCAGCTAAATTGGTTGTGGAATTGTCAAACTTTATCCGGGGAGAACTTTTGCAGTATAATTTTATCCCTATATAATGAAATTGACGAGAAGAATCAATATTTTTGCGGGATATAATAATATTTTTACCATTAAAAAGTAAAGACAGAAAAGGCATATTCAGGTGCAAAAGCCGGTAATTGCCAAGTCAACTAGTTAATCATAAATCAATAATGCAAAACCAGGAAAATAAAATTAAAGTTGCAATCTTAGGTGTTGGTAATTGCGCCAGCTCGCTTGTACAAGGTGTAGAATACTACTCAAAATTCACAGATAAAACTTCTGGCTTAATGGCCGATAATATTGGCGGCTATACAGCAGCTAACATCGAGTTTGTATGTGGTTTTGATGTTGATGAAAGAAAAATTGGTTTGCCAATCAAGGAAGCAATCTTCGCACAGCCGAATTGCACATTGGTGTTAAATGATGATATCCGTTGTGAAGCTTTAGTTTACCGCTCGCCGGTTCTTGATGGGGTGTCACCAATGATGGCTGCCTATCCTGAGGCAAATAGGTTTGTGATTAAAGAGGAACTAAAAAATACTGATCTCCTTACTATTGGTGTGGATTACAACAAAGACCTGGTTGCAAAACTTCGTCAGGAGATCGTAGATAAACTCATTGAAACCGAAACCGAGGTATTAATCAACTACCTTCCAGTTGGTTCACAACAGGGAACTGAATTTTTTGCAGAGATCTGTATTGAGTTGGGCATTTCACTTGTGAATTGTATCCCGGTATTTATTGCTTCTGACCCCGTTTGGGAACAGAAATTTATTGATGCAGGTATTCCAATTATTGGCGATGATATGCGTAGCCAGTTTGGTGCAAGCATCGTTTCGCAAATGCTTCAGGAGCTTGCATTTGAACGTGGGCACCACGTGAAAGCGCACATCCAAAGAAACGTTGGTGGAAATACAGACTTCCTTAACATGGAAGATAAAAACCGCTTGAAGTCTAAAAAGATCTCTAAAGAAAACGTAATTCGTGCACAAAACGATATAAGAGGAATTTCTACGCAGGACAGCTTCCTTCATGCAGGTCCTTCGGAATACATTGCCTACTATGGTGACAATAAAGTAGCAAACTTCCGTTTAGAACTTGAAGGCTTTATGGGCGCTCCAGTGATTTTTGATGCACAGCTATCTGTACAGGATTCTCCGAACTCCGCAGGTGTTGTAATCGACGCGATACGCTACGTTTATGTAGCTAGAGAACTAGGCCTGGTTGGTGCATTAAGAGGACCTTCTGCTTCTACGCAGAAAACTCCACCGGAGCAGATGATGTTCAGTGATGCCATCAACGAGTGTCATGCGCTTGCAAACAGACAGCTAACGGAATCTACCACCAAACAGTTGAGAAAAAAAGAACTGGTTTAAGCCATTCTTCATCAATAAAAAGAAGAGGCCGTATCATTGAAAGATGAACGGCTTCTTTTTTTTGTTGGTGCTGTTTAATTTGATTTTTAGACTTTTCCTAGCTATAGGATATTGAGGAATGCTTCGTGGATCTTTTTAGCTACTACACACGCAAAAACAGCCTTTCTAAGCTGCTTTTTTCCTTAAGTTTTGTGCTATCGCGAGTAAACCCCATTCGATCTCAACTTTTTCTTTACCCCGGAGCATAAAGCGGCGGAACCCGTGGTTCTGTTTGATATTTGCGAAGACTGGCTCAACATCAAAGCATCGTTTCTTTCGATGCCTTATTCCTTGCTCACTGTTAAGTCGCTCATGAGCCTGTTGTTTTTGTCTTTTTAGGTTCACATTGATCTCGATGACCCGGTTGATTTTAGATTTATGGCAAGCTCCAATCAAAGGGCAGCTACTACAGTTTTTCGCTTGATATTGCCTGTATGTCTGGATGAACCCGTTGCCAGTCTTACGACTTCTATCACCAATATATTCCATTTGCTGACCCATCGGACAGATATATACATCTTGCTGCTTGTTGTAAAAGAGTCTATCTACATGGAACGGATACTTGTTTTTATAAGTCTCATTTTGGCCTTTATCGAACGTATTGTACTTCACATAGGCCTCAACTTGCCTTCCTTCCAGTAAAGTGTAGTTTTCTTCTGACCCGTATCCTGCATCGGCTGTAAGGGTTTCAGGCGCTTTGCCGAAGCTACGCTCATGCTGCTCCAGATGCGCTTTTAAGGTTAGTGTATCTGTAGGGTTTGGATGGATCGTGTAGTTAACGATATACTGGTTTGAAGTTGATATTTGTACATTGTATCCTGGCTTTAGTTGACCATTTAACATGTGGTCCTCTTTCATACGCATGAAAGTAGCAT